>CALWVX010000033.1 GCA_944385065.1 uncultured Oscillospiraceae bacterium
AGGGGGGTGCGGGCCTCGTCGATGAGGATGGAGTCCACCTCGTCCACGATGGCGAAGGCGTGGCCCCGCTGGACCAGCTCCTGCTTATAGATGGCCATGTTGTCCCGCAGGTAGTCAAATCCGAACTCGTTGTTGGTGCCGTAGGTGATGTCGGCGGCATAGGCGTCCTTTTTGGCCTGCCCCATGACGCCGTGGATGACCAGGCCCACGGTCAGGCCCATGAAACGGTATACCTTGCCCATCCACTCACTGTCGCGCTTGGCCAGATAGTCGTTGACCGTGACAATGTGGACGCCCTTGCCAGCCAGGGCGTTGAGATAGGCGGGCAGGGTGGCCACCAGGGTCTTGCCCTCGCCGGTTTTCATCTCGGCGATGCGGCCCTGGTGCAGCACGATGCCGCCCACCACCTGAACCCGATAGGGGCGCATGCCCAGCACACGCCAGGCGGCCTCCCGGCAGGCGGCGAAAGCCTCGGGCAGAATGTCGTCCAGGGTCTCGCCGTTGGCCAGGCGCTGCTTGAACTCCGGGGTCTTGGCCTGGAGCTGCTGGTCGGTGAGGGCCTTATATTCCTCCTCCAGGGCATCCACCTTGTCGGCGATGGGGTAGATGGCCTTCAATTCCCGCTGGGAGGAGGTGCCGAAAATCTTGGTAAACAGACTCATAAAAAACACCTCTCGGTGGCAGATTTGCATCAAAGCATCAGGACGCAATACCACATTCTAAAATATCTCATAGAGTATACCATACTCGCGGGGAAGAAAAAAGAGCAAAATGTAAACTTTGCCCGTAAAACTGCCCAAGAAACGGGGGGAGAAAAGGCGGGAATCCGCCATCTGTGTATAAATGTGCGCCGGAGGTTGACAAAATTCTCTTCCTGTGGTAGGATACACCTACAATCACATAGACAGACGAAACGTCCAGGAAAACGGCTTGACGGCCTGCCGAAGGAGTAACACTCTCAGGTTTCCCCCGGGGATGAGGACTGGACGCGGATGTGACTCTGGAGAAGCCCGATTTCCGGGTGCCGAAGGTGCAAAGCGGCCGACAGGCTGCCAATCTCTCAGGCAAAAGGACAGAGAAAAATCACAGGCGCTTAATAAGCGTCTGCGGTTGATCTTCTTCAGAGCGGCTGAACAGGCCGTTCTTATTTTTTGCCCCTGTTCCAGTCTGTCCCGGCGTCTGGCATGCGCAAAAGGTTTTGGAGGGAGAATAGAGAGATGTTATTGGAGATTGTACAAACCATCAACTCGTATCTGTCGGACTACATCCTGGTCTTCCTGCTGATCGGGGTGGGCCTGTGGTACACCATCCGCACCCGGTTCGTCCAGGTCCGCTGCTTCGGCGAGGGCATGAAGAAGCTGTTCGGCAACCTGTCCCTGCGGGGCGGCCGGCACGAGCACGGCATGAGCTCGTTCCAGGCTCTGGCCACCGCCATCGCCGCCCAGGTGGGCACCGGCAACATCGTGGGTTCCGCCGGAGCGATTCTGACCGGCGGCCCGGGCGCCATTTTCTGGATGTGGATCATCGCCTTCTTCGGCATGGCCACCATTTACGCCGAGGCCACCCTGGCCATTCAGACCCGCCGCAAAGGCAATGACGGCAGCTATCACGGCGGCCCGGTGTACTATATCCGCACCGCCTTCCAGGGCGGTTTCGGCAAGTTCCTGGCCGGATTCTTCGCCGTGGCCATCATTCTGGCCCTGGGCTTCATGGGCTGTATGGTGCAGTCCAACTCCATCGGTTCCACCTTCCAGACGGCCTTCAACGTGCCCAGCTGGATCGTGGGCATCGCCCTGGTGGTGATCTGCGGCTTCATTTTCCTGGGCGGCATTCAGCGGCTGGCCTCGGTAAACGAGAAGCTGGTCCCCATTATGGCCGTCATCTTCCTGCTGGGCGCCGTGGCTGTGCTGATCGTGCGCATCCAGTACATCCCTGAGACCTTCGCCATGATTTTCCGCTATGCCTTCGAACCCCAGGCCATCATTGGCGGCGGTTTCGGCGCCGCCCTGAAGACCGCCATCAGCCAGGGCGCCAAGCGCGGCCTGTTCTCCAACGAGGCCGGTATGGGCTCCACCCCCCACGCCCACGCCCAGGCCAACGTCACCGACCCCCACGATCAGGGTGTGGTGGCCATGGTCAGTGTGTTCATTGACACGTTCATCGTCCTTACCCTCAACGCTCTGGTGATTATCTCCACCCTGTATACCGCCGACGGCCCGCTGGCCGGCGGCTATGTGGGGGAGGTCACCAGTCAGCTGAACAGCGCCAATCTGGCCCAGACCGCCTTTGGTACGGTGATGGGAACGGAGGCGGGCTCCGTTTTTGTGGCCATCTGTCTGTTCTTCTTTGCCTTCTCCACCATTCTGGGATGGAACCTGTTCGGCAAGCTGAACGCGATTTACCTCTTCGGCCAGAAGAGTACTGTGGTTTATACTGTGGTGGCGCTGGTCTTCATTTTCCTGGGCACGGTTACCTCCAACGATCTGGTGTGGGCCCTGACTGATATGTTCAACTTCCTCATGGTCATCCCCAACGCTGTTGCTCTGTTTGCCCTGACCAAAATGGTGCTGCGCACCACCCACGGTGTGGGCGTGAAAAGGAAGAAATAATTCTGCGGAAACGTAAGACCGCGCTGCCGGCTGCTGCCGGCGGCGCGGTTTTTGCGTCGGGTTAGCCGCGCGCGGCGCTTCTGTCCTTTACCCAGTCGTCGGGGTGTGGTATGATAGAAGACAACTGAGAGAAGAGGGAGGTCTGGAACCATGGCCGACTGGAGAAAGAATACAGTTCACACGCTGGAGATTACCGGCTATACCGCCGAGGGGATGGGGGTGGCCCGCCTGGAGGGACGGGTGGTATTCATCCCCGGCACCATTCGGGGGGAGCAATGGCGGGTTCGGCTTGTAAAAGTGAATCGGAATATGGCCTGGGGCAAGGGAGAGGAGCTTCTGCGTCCCTCGGCGCAGCGGATCCAAGCGGACTGCCCCCTGTACGGCCGGTGCGGCGGCTGTCAGTTCCGGCATATGACTTATGAGGAGGAACTGCGGGCCAAAGAGGGGCGAATTCGGGATGCGCTCACCCGTTTGGGAGGGATAGATGGTATCCTGTCCGGAGTAATAGGCGCGGATCATACGGAACGTTATCGAAACAAGGTCCAATTCCCCGTGTCAGCAGAAAAGAATGGGCTGGCGGTAGGGTATTATCGGGCCCGCAGCCACCAGGTACTGGACGCACCGGACTGCCTGCTCCAGCCCCCGGCCGTGACCAGACTGCGCGCCGCCTTCCGGGCGTGGATGGAGGAATTCCAGGTTCCGCCCTATGAAGAGAAGACCGGGGAGGGGCTGGTCCGCCACCTGTATGTGCGCACCAATCGGGCGGGAGAGAGTCTGGTGTGCGCAGTGGTCAACGGGGACAGTCTGCCGGAGGAGGGGTCGCTGACGGAGTGGCTCCGCCGGGCCGATCCGGGTCTGGCAGGTGTGGTGCTGAACACCAATACCAGAGACACCAACGTGATCCTGGGAGAACAATACCGCACCCTGTGGGGCCGGGACTGGCTGGAGGAAGAGCTGTGCGGGCTGTCGTTCCGCCTGTCCGTCCCGTCCTTTTTCCAGATTAACCGGGCTCAGACGGAGAAGCTCTATCAGATCGCGCTGGAATTTGCCGGCCTGACGGGGACGGAGACCGTATTGGACCTGTACTGCGGGATTGGGACCATCTCCCTGGCTCTGGCCCGCCGGGCAAAGCGGGTGATCGGGGCGGAAATTGTGCCCCAGGCGGTGGAGGACGCCCGGGCCAATGCCCGGCGAAATGCCCTGACCAACGCGGAGTTCTTCTGCGGCGATGCGGGCGCGGTGGCGGAAAAGCTGGCCCGGGAAGGGGTGAGTCCCCAGGTGATCTGCGTGGACCCGCCCCGCAAGGGGTTGGCTCCGGAGGTGCCTGCCGTTCTGGCGGGGATGGGGCCGGAGCGGATCGTCTATGTGTCCTGCGATCCGGCCACTCTGGCCCGGGATGTGAAACGGCTGGGGGAGCTGGGCTATCAGGCGGTGAGGGCCAGAGGGGTGGACTTGTTCCCCCGGACGGCGCATGTGGAGACGGTTGCGCTGCTGGAGAAAAAAGAATAAAGCAAAAATCCGGCCGGGAGAGGATGCATTCCTCTCCCGGCCGGACTATCTTCGAGTGGGCTGAAATTGCGCTGCAGCGGTCAGGACGGTTCAGATTCCAGAATGCGGCCGTCCCGAGCCACAACTTTACCTTTTTTGATAACGGTCTGCACGTGGTTGCGGCCGAATTTGTAGATCACATCTTCAAAGGTCTCCACGTCCAGAATCAGCAGGTCGGCCACCTTGTCCACATCCAGCACGCCGCGGTCATCCAGGGTGAGGGCCCGGGCCCCGCCGTAAGTGGCGGCCCGGAAGGCCTCGGCGGGGGAGAAGCCGTTCTGGCGGCAGGCCAGCGTGAGGACCACCTGCATGGACTCCATCCAGCAGCCGGGGTTGCAGTTGGTGGCCAAAGCCATGGTCATGCCGCAGTCCAGCATGGGGCGGGCGTTGGCCACATGGGGGTGCTTCACGGCAAAGTCGGTGCCCGGCAGGATCACGCCTACAACTCCCGCGTCCCGCAGCTTGGGCATGACGGACAGAGGGGTGTAGTTCAGGTGTCCGGCGTTGGCCATCTTCATCTCGGCGGCCAGCGCGGTGGCTCCGATGTCGGAGTAACAGTCGGCGTGGATCGAGGGGATCAGGCCGTGGTCCACACCGCAGGACAGAATGCGCTCGGCCTCGGCGGCGGTGTAGTTGCCCTCGTCCACCCAGACGTCGTTGAAGGAGGCCATGCGGAAGGCGGCCACCTGGGGGATCATCTCCTGACACAGCTGGTCAATATACCACTCCTTGGATTTGCCCTCTGCCCAGCCGTGTCCGCCCAGGAAGGTGGGCACAATATCCAGGGGCAGGGTGGCGCTGAGCAGCCGGTTGACCTCCAGCATCTTCATCTCGGAGGGAAGGGTAAAGCCGTAGCCGCTCTTGCTTTCGATGGTGGTGGTGCCGGTGACGACCATGTTGCGCATCCGCCGCTCGGTGCGATTGGCCAGCACCTCCACCGGCGTGTCCCGGGTCATGTTCACGGAGGCGTAGATGCCGGTGGGAATCCCCAGCTTCTTCAGCGTTTCGGGCCGGGGGTCGGTGAGCTTGACGGCGTACTCCGCCACCCGGGAGCCGCCGAACACCACATGGGTGTGGCAGTCCACAAATCCGGGCATGACAACCTTGCCGGCGGCGCTGATGCGCTCCACGCCCTCCAGGTTGCCGGCGGCCTTTTCCACCTCTTCCCGGGAGCCGACGGCTTTGATGCGGTCATCTTCAATATAGAGCCAGCCGTGTTCCACCATGCCCACATCGTGGTTGCTCTCGCCGCGCATGGTGAGCATCTGGGCGGCGTCTTCGATGATCAGACGGCGCTTTTCCTGTTCGTTTTGTTCCTTTGCTTGCATAGCGTTTCCCCCTTTTATGTCTTGATCTGAAACGGGGCAGAAAGGGCGATGGATGGACCATCGCCCTTTCTACCAGTGAAGTGGGAAGAAGAGAGGTATCGATTAAGAATCAGCGGACATACTCGCCCTCGGGGCCGAAGGTCACCTTGTCGGCGGGCTCCCACCACAGAGGAATCTTGATGCTCTCGCCGCCGGCGATCTTGCCCTTGCCGTTGCAGACGTCCTTGGCGGTCTGATAGCCGGCCTGAGCGTGACGCACCACGCCGATACCGGAGTCGGTGGTCATGCAGGCGGCCAGACGGAAGTCGGCCTCGTCGGTGCCGTCGGCGATCATGGTCACGCCGGTGTGGACGGCCTCACCCATGGAGTAGTTGGCCTGGATGGCGATCAGGTCGCACATGGCAGCGCAGTCAAGCAGACCATTGAGCATCGGCCAGTCGGAGATGTAGTCGCCGCCGTCGGGCATGTTCTCGGACTCGAAGGTGGGGTTCACGATGGAGCCGGAGTCCAGGTTGTCGCGGGAGAAGGCCACGGGGCCCTTGATCTCGCCCTTCTTGATCAGGTCGTTGACGGCCAGACCGAAGCGCTTGCGCTCGCCGAAGCCCATGTAGCAGATACGGGCGGGCAGAGCCTCGATGGGCAGGTGCTTCCGGGCCAGGTTGATCCAGCGCTCCACCAGAGCGTCGCCCTTGCAGACTTCCAGAGCCAGATCGTCCAGACGAGCCAGATCGGCGGGATCGCCGGAGATGCAGGTCCAGCGGAAGGGGCCGCGGCCCTCGCAGAACAGGGGACGGATGTAGGCGGCCACAAAGCCCTCGATCTGCTTGGCCTCCTTCTCGGGCATACCGGCGTCCATGCACTCCTTACGGATGCTGGTGCCGTACTCAAAGGCCTCGACGCCGCGCTTCTTGAACTCGATCATGGCGCGCAGCTGGCGCTTCATGGTCTCACGGGCGTCGTGCAGGTACTGCTCGCGGTGCTCGCCGCGGTACACGTCAGCCTGCTCGCCGGTGTAGCCGGAGGGGATATAGGAGATGGGGTCGTGGCAGGGGCACATCTCGGTGACCACGGCGGGGATATAGTTCTTGGCCAGAGCCTCCTCGAAGATGTCGGCAGCGTTGCCAACCACACCGATGGAGATGGGATCGTCCTTGGCCACGTGCTCCTGAGCGATCTTCCAGGCCTCGTCCAGAGAGTGGACCTTCATGTCCATGTAGTTCTTGGAGATACGGCGGTCGATGACGCGCTCGTCAGCGTCAGCCAGGATGACCACGGCGCCGTGCATCTTGCCGGCCCAGGTCTGGTTGCCGCCCATGCCGCCGGCACCAGCAGTCAGGAAGATCTTGCCGTGCATGTCGTTCTCCCAGCCCTTCTTCAGGACGATGGCGGACAGGGTCTCGAAGGTGCCCTCGATCACGCCCTGAGTGCCGATGTACTCCCAGGGAGCGGCGGTGTACTGGGCGAAGATGGTCAGGTTCTTGTCCTGCAGGTCATAGAAGCGCTCCCAGGTGGCCTTCATGATGTTGGTGGTGGCCATGACAACGCGGGGAGCCAGGTTGTGGGTCTTGAAGACCGCCACGGGCATACCGGACTGGACAACCAGAGTCTCGTCATTCTCCAGATCCTTCAGAGCCTGGATGATGGCATAGTAGGACTCCCAGTTCCGGGCGCACTTGCCGTTGCCGCCGTAGATGACCAGCAGCTCGGGAATCTCGGCGTTCTCCATGTTGTTCTCCAGCATGCGCAGGATGGTCTCCTGCTTCCAGCCCTT
Organism: uncultured Oscillospiraceae bacterium; assembly: GCA_944385065.1. GTDB lineage: Bacteria > Bacillota > Clostridia > Oscillospirales > Oscillospiraceae > Lawsonibacter. The sequence goes on from CALWVX010000033.1 coordinate 7,257, forward strand.
GCAGCGCAGAGTCTCGGGCTTGTCGAAGCCGCCGCGCTGAGCCTTCACGGAGAAGAGAACCTCGGGCTTGCCGGCCTGGGGGGCGTACATATTACCGCCGTTCATAGACATAGTACAGTTCCTCCATTCAAAATAATTATTTTAGTTTGGTTGTTGATGCTTTGTTTACACAGGCGATACTGTGCAGCTCACAAGTACGGCTTTATCATACCCCAAGACTGTCGATAGGGTGTCGATAAAAACGGGCGATAGCGGGAATCTGCACAAAATATTTCGTCGATAGGTGCCTTTTTCTTGTCGAAAGGCGAAAAGCAATCGACACAAAGGGCTGGACAAATAAAAGATGGTCTATTAAAATAAGGTAGTAAGATAATTGGACATGCTTTTTTGGCGAGACTAAGAGAGGTAGATTCGATGAGCATGAATGTGTCGCTGCTGGGCACGCCCAGAGTACTTGTGGACGGACAGGAGTTGGTGTTCCCCTATCGGAAAGCGGAAGGCCTCTTTTACTATTTATGTCTGAAACGGTCGGTTTCCCGGGATGAGGCCATCGGGGTCTTTTGGGCGGATTGTGCCGAGACTTCGGCCCGAAAGAATCTGCGGGACGCGATCTACCACTTGAAAAAATTGCTGGGGGAGGAAGTGGTCTCTTCGGAAGGAAACAATCGCATCAGCCTGCGGAGGGATCGAATCGATTCCATCGATTATGATGAAATTACGGATGAAAATATCCTGGAGCGCTATACGGGGGACTTCCTGGGATATTTTTATATAAAAAACTGCATGGAATTTGAGGATTGGGCCACCGACGTCCGGGAGGAGCTGCAGCGCCGCTATCAGCGGGCGCTGAAACGCCGGATTGACGCCGTGGCCGTGGGCGGCCAGGTCAAACCGATTCTGGACTGCGCCGGAATGCTGCTGCGCAGCCGGAATACAGAGGAAAAGCCCTACCTCAAGCTGTTGGAGGGACTGCTGGATCTGGGGGCGTACAGCGAAGCGGAGCAGCTGTATCAAAAGCAGAGAGACCTGTTTCAGGAGGAGCTGGGCAGCGGGCCGGAGGAGAGCACGGATGAGCTGATGCGGCAGATCCCTCTGCTGAAAGCGGGCCGCCGGGCCGGCAGAAAGCAGAAGCGGGAATATTTCTTCGGCCGGGAGCGGGAGATGATGCTGCTTTTATCCAATTTGAAGCAGTTTTCCCGCGGGGAGCGGGCGCAGTCGGTTCTGCTCACCGGTGAGGCCGGCGTGGGCAAGAGCGCAGTGATGCGCCGCCTGATGGAGACCATAGAGGACGAGCAGTTTCTGACCATCTCCTATCAGTGCGTCCAGACGGAGGAAGAGCTGTATCTGAAGCCGTGGAGCGACATCCTGACCCAGGTGGAGGAGCTGTGCCGATCGCTGCACATCTCCTGTACGCCGGCCCCCAACTTTTACAACCGGCAGATTGACGCCTCCCTGTTTGCCACCCAGTACGAGCTGTTTACCGAGTCCACGCTGAAGAGCCTGACAGAACAGCTGACCGACCGGAAGCTGGTGCTGTTTCTGGACGACATCCAGTGGATGGACAACGCCAGCAGACGCTTGTTGAGCAATCTGATGTTCTGGTCCGGCAACCGCAAGCTGCTGGTGGTGCTGGCCAGCCGGGACGATGGAACCAGCCAGCTCATGCGGCTGAAAGCCCCCCTGGTCAGCAAGGGGCTGCTGCTGGAGGTTCCGATCTCCCGCTTTACCCGGGAGGAGACGGAGAAAATCATCCGGGATCGGAAGCCTGATCTGCTGGATGAGCCGGGCCAGGTGGATCAGATCTATCAGGATACTGACGGAAATGCCCTGTTTCTGCTGGAATTTCTCAAGGAGATGGAGCACGGAGGGACGCCGGGGCAGCTGTCCGACCGAACCCGGGGCATGATTCAGAGCCGCCTGATGGACCTGACGCCGGAGGAGCGGGACCTTCTGGACAACATCTCGCTCTATCCCAGACTGGCCACGATTTCGGAGCTGCAGATTCTCTCCAGCCAGTCCTCCATCCAGATGCTCCACAGTCTGGAGCGGCTGCTGGACCGGCAGCTGATCTGTCTGCACAGCACCTATAATAAAAAAGGATACGGCTTCACCCACCAGATGATCCGGGATTATATCTATAATAGTATGCTGGAGGATAAGCGTCAGCTGCTCCACCGGCTGGTGGCGGAGGCCTATGAGGAACAGTATCAGGAGAAAGAGGACATCAGTCTGTGTCCCATGCTGATCTATCATTTTGACCGGTGCCATAATGTGTGCAAGAGCTATACCTACCGCCTGGAGTATATGAGGGCGTTCTATGCGGTGCAGCACGAGATTTATCCCACCATGCTCAGCACCCGGGACTGGGAGGAGAACCGGATGCCCCGGCTGGGGGACAAGGATGAGCTGATCAATCTGGCCCAGCAGATCCGGGCGCTGAACCGGGACTCCGACGAGATGGACCCCCTGCGCATGAAAATGGAGTTCCTGATCGGCCGGTATGACCTGTACTCGGGGACCTATGACAAGGGCCTGAAGAATATTTGGACCAGTATCCGCCTGGCGGAGAAGCTGGATGACGGCAAGTACCAGCTGGAGGGCCATCTGCAGCTGGCCTTCCACGCCATCCAGATTCACGACCTGCGGATGCTGAACGACAATATCACCGTCTGCGAGCGGCTGCTGTACAAGTATCCCTATTCCCAGGCCGACGTGTGCACCGTCTTACGTCTGCGGGGGGTGTACTACATGAAGAACTACCAGTATGAGAGGGCGGAGCGGATTTTCCGGCAGGTGATCCAGAGAATCGAGCCGCTGTGCCAGACAGACCCCTCCTATCGGGTGGGGCTGGCCGCCTGCTACAACTACATTGGGGAGAGCCGGCAGGCGAAGAACCACTGGGACGAGGCGCTGGAGTATTATCGTCAAGCCATAAGCTTCTGCAACAATGAGCTGGTCAGCGGCATGGGAGTGTTCTGCTCCAACGCGGGCTATGTACTCTATCGAAAGGGCAACCTGGATCAGGCGCAGGTGTATATCGACCAGGCGATCCGATGCTTTGAAGAAGTGGGGGCCATGTGGGGTCGGTCGCGGGCCCGCTCCTACGCCGCCCTGCTGGCCATTGCCAAGGGAAACTGGGAGCAGGCGGAAGAACATTACCGGGTGGCCCGGGACACCGCCCAGCGGGGAGGCAATCCCTCCGCCCTGATGCTGGCGCGGGAAGTGGAGCAGAAGCTGGAGGCCCATCAGAAACATCTGCTCTCCGAGGATGGAGCAGCGTCTTGAGGGGGCGCTCCGGTTCTGATTCAAAAGCAAAGCGGGCGGCCTGCCGTGAAAAATTAACCGCCGGGGCAAAGCTGTTTAAAATTATTAATTCCTGTTTGCCGCTCTTGCAATGAGTGCGAAAATTTGGTATCCTGATAACAGCTTACAAGCAGTCTCACAAGTACGCAGTACAATAAGCCAGACGGCCTCTCTCATGGGATATAATGGGAGAGGGCGGGTAGATTTTGGCTGTTGTCCGCAGCTTGTGGGACTTTTTTATTCCGCCGGCGGGCCGGCCCAAAAGGAGAATAACACCATGAAAGAAACTGTTTCGGAAGTATTGAGCAAGATCATCGACTCGGATGACACCACGGTGGGGGGCGGCTCTGCCTCCGCCCTGTCCGGCGCCATGGCGGCCGGCATGATCGCCATGGTGGCCAAGCTGTCCAGAAAGAAGCCGGTGAATTTCACCGTGGAGCAGTACGACGCCATTGCGGAGGAGTGTGACCGGCTGGCGGTTCAGCTTCAGGAGGGCTGCGTCCGGGACACGGAGGCCTATTGCATGATCGTGGACGCCTTCAAGCTGCCCAAGGGAACCGAGGAGGAGAAGGCTGCCCGTTCCGCCGCCGTTCAGGCCGCCGCCACCCAGGCCGCCCGGGTGCCCCGGGACAACGCCAGACTCAACGCCCGGGTCCATGAGCTGGGCGCTATGCTGAAGGGCAATTCCAATCCCGCCTGCCTGTCCGATCTGACCAGCGCCCTGTACCTGTCGGAGGGCGGCGTGAAGGACTGCGTGCTGAATATTCAGGCCAATCTGGGCATGATTAAGGATGAAGCGGTCCAGAAGGAGCTGAAGGAGGACATGCTGGACCTCCTGCTCCAAGTGATCTGCTACTGAGCAGACCGGTGAGATAAAACGAGGAAGACTATCCAGTCAATATTTTGAGGAGGTTTTGACCATGAAATGTTTGATGGCAGAGGTAAATTTCAGCGAGGGTAAAAATCAGAGCTTGATCGACCAGGTCCGGGACGCCATGCTGGACGGCGACCCCATCGACCTGATGGAGATCTCCTCCGACGCGGACCACAACCGTACGGTCTTCACCTTCAAGGGCGAGCCCCGGGCGGTGCTGGAGGCCACGAAGCGCCTGTCCGCCAAGGCGGTGGAGCTCATCGACATGACCAAGCACACCGGCGCTCACCCCCGGATCGGCGCGGTGGACGTGGTTCCCTTCATCCCGGTGAAGGATGTGACGATTGACGAGGCGCTGGAGATCTGCCGGGAGTACGGCAAGTTCATGGGTGAGCTGGGCGTGCCCGTGTACTACTATGAGGACGCCGCCACCAGCGAGGAGCGCAAGAGCCTGCCCAAGATCCGCAAGGGCCAGTACGAGGGCCTGGAGGAGAAGATGAAGGATCCCGCCTGGAAGCCGGACGAGGGCCCCTCCACCTTCAATGCCAAGAGCGGCGCCACCGTCACCGGCGTGCGCTTCCCCCTGGTGGCCTTCAA
>CALWVX010000034.1 GCA_944385065.1 uncultured Oscillospiraceae bacterium
AATCATTTCGCGTCTGCGGACGCGAAGCTCCTGCGGAGGGCTGTCGATCCGCCGCCGGGGCCAAAAACGGAACATTCCACCGGCTTTACCGCCCGGAGGGCGGCAAAGCCCCTGCGGAGGCACTGATCACAATGGAACGGCTGTATGAAGAAAACTCTTTCCTGACCGAATTTGACGCCGTCGTCCAGACCTGCGCCCCGGCGAAGGGGGGCTATGCGGTCACGCTGGACCGCACCGCCTTCTTCCCCGAGGGGGGCGGCCAGCCCTGGGACACCGGGACCCTGGGCCCCGCCCGGGTGCTGGAGGTCCGGGAACAGGACGGGCAGGTGGTCCACCTGTGCGACTCCCCCCTGGAGCCGGGACAGGCCGTCCACGGGGCCATCGACTGGGACCGGCGCTTCGACCTGATGCAGCAGCACTCGGGGGAGCACATCGTCTCCGGCCTGGCCCACCGAACATGGGGCTGCGAGAACGTGGGCTTCCACCTGGGGGAGAAGCTGGTCACCATTGACCTGAGCGTGGAGCTGGACGAGGAGCAGCTGGCCTGGCTGGAGGGGGAGTCCAACCGCTATGTGTGGCAGGACCGGCCCGTGTCCGTCTCCGTCCCCGCCCCGGAGGAGCTGGAGCGGATGGAATACCGGAGCAAGAAGGCCATTGACGGGCCGGTGCGCATCGTCTCCTTCCCCGGGGCCGACTGCTGCGCCTGCTGCGGCACCCATGTGCGTTCCGCCGGCCAGGTGGGGCTGATCAAGCTGCTCACCGTGCAGAAGTTCCGCTCCGGCTGCCGCATCGAGCTGGTGTGCGGCGGCCGGGCGCTGGACTATCTCAGCGGGGCGCTGGAGCAGAACCGGCAGGTCTCCCGGCTGCTGTCCGCCAAGCTCTTTGAGACGGGGGCTGCGGTGGAGCGGCTGCTGGCCGAAAACGAGGGGCACAAGGCCCGGTGCGCCCGGCTGGAGGAGGACCGCTTTGCCCAGCTAGCCCGGCAGTACGCCGGGGCGGGCGACGTCCTCCTCTTCGAGGCGGGGCTGTCCCCCGACAGCCTGCGCCGGCTGTGCGACGCGGTGCTCCGCGCCTGCGGGGGCCGGTGCGCCTGCTTCTCCGGCTCGGACGGGGCGGGCTGGCAGTACGCCGTGGGCGGTCCCCAGGGGGACCTGCGCCCCCTGGCCAGGGAGATGAATCAGGCCCTGGGCGGCCGGGGGGGCGGGAAGCCCGACTTCATTCAGGGCATCGTCCGGGCGGAGCGGGCCGGGATCGAGACCTTCTTTTCCACCCGCTTCTGACAGAATTCAAAAAATGAGGTAACTGATGGAATATTCTCTGTATCAGCTGCTGTGGCTCTTTCTGATTTACGCCTTCCTGGGATGGCTGGGTGAGACCGCCCTGGCCGCCCTGCGCAAGCGCCGGCTGCTCAACCGCGGCTTTCTCAACACCCCCTTCTCCCCGGTATACGGCATGGGCGGCGTTTTGTTCGCCGTCTTTCTGCCTGAGCTGCGGGACGCCCCCTTCTTCCTGTTCATCGCCGGCATGGTGCTGGCCACCGAGCTGGAGCTGCTCACCGGCGTGCTGCTGGAAAAGCTCACCGGCCAGAAGTGGTGGGACTACTCCGACCGGAAGTATCAGTTCAACGGCTACATCTGCCTGCACTACGCCCTGATCTGGGGCCTGTGCGCCCTGGGCTGCGTGCTGGTGGGCAACCGGCTGTTCCTGTTTCTGGTGGGGCTGATCCCCGAGACCGCGGGCCGGATCATCCTGCTGGTGATCTACGTGCTGCTGGGGCTGGACGTGATCACCTCCTTCGCCGCCCTGCTGCAGCTGCGGATCGCCTTCCGCCCGCCGGAGGAGCTGTCCCGGTTCCTCCGGGCCCTGACCCAGCGGCTGGACAACGCGGTCACCCGCTATGTCCAGCGGCGTGTGGCCCGGGCCTACCCCACCCTGGCCCAGCGGCAGACCCGGAAGGTCCGGGAAAGGCCCACCGTCTTTGCCCAGGGGTGCGGCTTTTACAAGCTGGCCTGGCTGTTTTTTATCGCCAGCCTGCTGGGCGACCTGATCGAGACGGTGTTCTGCCGGCTGACCATGGGGGAGTGGATGAGCCGCAGCAGTCTGGTCTGGGGTCCCTTCTCCATTGTGTGGGGCTTCGGAGCGGTGCTGCTCACCGTCCTGCTCTATAAATACCGGAATCGGAGCGACGGCTTTCTGTTCCTCATGGGGACGGTGGCCGGAGGCGTCTATGAGTACATGTGCTCGGTGGCCAGCGAGATCGTCTTCGGGTCGGTCTTCTGGGACTACAGCAAAATCCCCTTCAATCTGGGCGGGCGCATCAACCTGCTGTACTGCTTCTTCTGGGGCATTGCCACGGTGGTGTGGATCAAGTACTGCTACCCCTTCCTGTCCCGGCGGATCGAACGGCTGCCCATGAGGCTGGGCAAGGTGCTCACCTGGCTGCTGGTGATCTTTATGGCGGTGAACATGGCCCTGTCCGCCCTGGCCCTGGGCCGCTTCGCCCAGCGGCAGAGCGACCCCGCCCCCGCCCGGGACGCCCTGGGGCAGCTCCTGGACGAGCGGTTCCCCGACGAGCGGATGGACCGGATCTATCCCAAGATCCAATTCGTGGACTAGGAGGCTTCCCATGAGAGGACGGTTTTTTGCCCTGGAGGGCATCGACGGCAGCGGGAAATCCACCCAGCTGCCCCTGCTGGCCCGGCGGCTGGAGGAGGCGGGGTTCCCCTGCCTCCAGACCCGGGAACCCACCGACGGCCCCGTGGGCTCCCTGCTGCGCCGGGTTCTCACCGGACAGGTGACCTGCGACAGCCGGGTGGCCGCCCCCCTGTTTGTGGCCGACCGGCTGGACCACCTGCTCCGGCCGGAGGACGGCCTGCTGGCCGTTCTGGAGGGGGGGACCACCGTGCTGTGCGACCGCTATCTCTTCTCCTCCTACGCCTATCAGAGCGTGGACCTGTCTCTGGACTGGGTCATCGGGGCCAACCGCCCCTGCGCCGACTTGCTGCGGCCCGACGCCACCCTCTTTCTGGACGTGGAGCCGGAGCTGGCCCTGGCGCGCATCGCCCAAAACCGGGACCACACCGAGCTGTTTGAGACCCGGGAGCGGCTCACCCGCACCCGGGAGCAGTACTTCCGGGCCTTCGAGCGGGAACAGAACCGGGAAACCGTCATCATCCTGCCCGGGGACCTGCCGCCGGAGGAGCTGTCCCGGGCCATCTGGGCCCGGGTGGAGCCTCTGCTGAAGGGACACCTCTCCCCTCCCCCGGCATAGAATGGTTCGGACGCCCCGGGGGCGTCCGGAATGGAGAGGTGACTTCTATGGTGACTATGACCGCCACCGTCCTCCAGGCCTGGGGCTCCCAGGTTCTGGTTCGGGACAACAGCAACAACCAGGAGGTGTTGGTGCGGACCAACTACTCCACCGGCAATCTGGAGGCGGGCGACCAGGTGCGCATCGTGTACAACGGTGTGATGACCGCCAGCATTCCCCCCCAGATCAACGCCCAGAGCATCTGCGTTGTAACCATGTACTGATTGTCCCCGCATATCAAAAAGGGCCCCTCCGCCGACATAGCCGGCGGAGGGGCCCTTTGACTGTCAAAGAAGTGGCGCGCCACTTCTTTGAGGTGGACTGCACGAAATTTTCGCCTCGATTTCTGGCGAAATTGTCGGCAAAAATTTCGCGAGAAGTGTCATTTCCGACGTACATGCCGCCGGAAATGACGGAATTTTATTTTCTTCCGCCGTCTACGGACGGCGGAACTCCTTGCAGGAGGGCTTTTTTAACAAGTCGTGGCCCCTCCGCCGGCGATGCCGGCGGAGGGGCCCTGTGCTTTGGTTATGGTTCCGCGGTCCGGGGGACGGTGAGCCGGCGGAGAATGGTCTGCCGGGTGACGATGCCCACAAAGGCGCCCCGGTCGTCCACCACCGGGATGAAGCTCTGGTGGAGGGAGCGTTCGATCAGCTCCTCCATGGTCACGTCCACCCGCACCGCCGGGTTGAAGCCGGGGCGCAGCACCCCGGTCAGGGGCTGCTTCTCCTGGGTGCGCAGGCTGTTGTCCCCCTGGTCCAGCAGCTTCCAGAGGAAATCCCCCTCGCTCACCGTTCCCACATACCGCCCGTCCCGGGCCAGCACGGGGATGGCGGTGTAGCCGTGGTGGCGCAGCTTTTCCAGCCCCTGCCGGATGGTGAAGTCGTCGTAGAGACAGGCCACGCCCGCCTTGGGGGTCAGCAGAGAAATGACATTCACGGGGTTTCTCTCCCTTTATTTCTTATGATAGGTCACATAGCGGAATTTGACGCCCTTCTCCTCCAGAAGCTCCGACTCCTCCGCCGCCTCCCAGGCGGGGTCCCGGTCCAGATCGGGAAACCAGCAGTCGGCGGGAAAGGAGGCCTGGATCCTGGTCACATAGGCCGTCTCACACCGGTCCAGCAGCGCCCGGTACACCGAAGCGCCCCCCACCACAAAGGCGTCCTCCGGGGCTTCGGCCAGCAGGCTGTCCAGATCCCGGTACACCTCCGCCCCCTCCGGGGCAAAGCCTTCCGTCCGGGACAGGACCAGATTCCGGCGCCCCTTCAGGGGCCGTCCCCCGGGGAAGGTGGCCATGGTCTTTCGCCCCAGAATCACCGCGTGCCCCATGGTCAGGGCCTTGAACCGCTTCAGGTCGGCGGAGAGATAGAGCAGCTGCTCCCCGTCCCGCCCGATGGCCCAGTTCTCGTCCACCGCCACAATTACATTCATGTTTCTCTCCTCTTTCCGGCCCGGGCCGCAGGCGGCTGAGCCCCAAAATTCCAATTCCTAACTCCTAATTCCTCACACCGCCACGGGAATCTTCTCGTCCAGGGGGTGGGCCTGATAGCCCTCCAGGTGCACGCTGTCCTTGGTGAAGGCATAGAAGTCGGTAACGGCTGGGTCCAGGGTGAACCGGGGCGCCTCATAGGGCTCCCGCTCCAGCAGCCGCTCCACCACCGGCACATGCCGGTCGTAGATGTGGCAGTCGGCGATCACATGGACCAATTCCCCCGCCTCCAGGCCGGACACCTGGGCGAACATGTGGACCAGAACGGCGTACTGCATCACGTTCCAGCCGTTGGCGGTGAGCATGTCCTGAGAGCGCTGGTTCAAAATGGCGTTGAGGGTGTTCCCCGACACGTTGAACGTCATGGAATAGGCGCAGGGGTACAGGGCCATTTCGGACAGGTCGTGGTGGTTGTACATGTTGGCCAGGATGCGGCGGGAGCCCGGGTCGTGCTTCAGGTCCCAGAGCACCTTGTCCACCTGGTCCATGTCCCCCTGGGGGTAGTGGTGCTTCACCCCCAGCTGATAGCCGTAGGCCTTGCCGATGGAGCCGGTCTCGTCGGCCCAGGAATCCCACACGTGGCTGCCCAGGTCGCGGATGTTGTTGGACTTCTTCTGCCAGATCCACAGCAGCTCGTCCACCGCCGACTTGAGGTACTGCCGGCGGACGGTGAGGATGGGAAACTCCTGTCTCAGGTCATAGCGGTTGACCACCCCGAAGAGCTTGATGGTGTGGGCGGGGGTCCCGTCCTCCCACCGGGGGCGGACAGGCCGGTCGGTGTCCCATACCCCTTTGGACAGAATATCTTTGCAGTTCCGGATAAAAACCTGGTCGGCGTAGCTCATGGATGCTGTCTCCTTTTTTTGGACTGGCGCCGGCGGCGTCTTTCTCCCCGCATTGTACCACAAAGCCGGGCCGGGTACAAGAGCGTACCCGGCCCGGCTCGGCTTAAATTCCTTTGTACTTGCGCCGGGTGGCCAGGCCGCCCCGGATATGGCGCTGGGCCTTGTTCTCCTCCAGCACCCGTTTCACCTGTAAATAGAGCGCCCGATTGAAGGTGGGCAGGCGCTCGGCCAGATCCTTGTGCACCGTGCTCTTGCTGACGCCGAACTTCCCCGCGGCGGCCCGGACCGTGGCCCGGTTCTCCAGGATGTAAAGCGCCAGGCGCTCTGCCCGCTCCTCCATGTTTCCTTTCAAGCCCAACACTCCCCGCCTCTTACTGCTCCATCCTATGCGCCGGGCGGGCTGGATATGTGTACCAGACCGCGGGGGAGGGCGTAGAATGGACAGAAGAGGAGGGGCGGCCGGTGGGCGATCTGTTTGACTATCTGGAGCGGCGGGGCGGTCTGACCCTGGAGCAGTCCCCTCTGGGGCCGGTGGACGCCCTGATCCTGTCCGCCCTGGCCTATGTGCCTGTGGAGGGGCTGGTCCCGGCGGATTTCGGCCGCACCCTCCCCCTGGGCCGGGCGGCGGAGCGCTGTCTGGCCCTTCCGGCAGGGGAGCGGGGCCGCCGACGGCCGGAGGAGACCCGGCTGCTGGCCGTTCTGGCCCGCTCCCCCCGGTTTTCCTCCATGGGGCTGACCGGCTGCCGGACCCGGAGGGACCCGGAGCGGCAGCTGCAGTTCTCCGCCGCCGCCGTGCTGCCCGGGGACGGCTCCCTCTTTCTGGCCTTCCGGGGGACCGACTCCACCCTGGTGGGCTGGAAGGAGGACCTGAACATGAGCTTTCTGGACGCGGTCCCCGCCCAGCTGGAGGCGGCCGGCTACGCCCGGGAGGCCGCCCGGGCCTTCCCCGGCCCCCTGCTCCTGGGCGGCCACTCCAAAGGGGGCAATCTGGCCATCTTCGCCGGGGCCTCCTGCCCCGCCCCGGTCCGGGACCGCATCCGGGCCATCTACAACTTCGACGGCCCCGGCTTCGGCCCCTGCCTGCTCTCCCGCCCCGGCTATCCGGAGCTGCTCTCCCGCACCCACACCTTCGTCCCCCAGTTCTCCCTGGTGGGGATGCTGCTGGACCGGGAGGGCCCCTGCGCCGTGGTGGCCAGCGGCCGGAGCGGCCTGCTCCAGCACGACCTCTACTCCTGGCAGATCCAGGGGGACGGCTTTGTCCTCCTGCCGGAGACCGCCCCCCTCAGCCGCTGCGCCGCCCAGGCGGTTCGGGCGTGGCTGGGCGAGCTGAGTCCCCGGGACCGGGAGCGGATGGCCGACACCCTCTACGCCCTGCTCTCCTCCGGCTCCGCCGATCTGGTGGAGGAGGCCCTCAGCCCCCGGCACCTGCCCGATCTCCTGCGGGCGGCGGGCCGGCTGCCGGAGGGGGATCTGGAACATCTGGCGGCCTCGCTGGCCGGTCTGGTCCGGGCGGCCGCCCGGACCCCCTCCTGCGGGATATGACAGGCGGGCGGCGGCCTTTTCAGGCCGCCGCCCGCTGCGAGTTTCGAAAAAGTGACAGCCGCTTTTTCAAAGGCTTCAGCAGTACGCGCAGGGCTGCTCCACCGTGACGGTGTATTTCTCCAGCAGGGCCACCGGCTGATAGCGCAGCTTGCTGGTGCGCAGGCCGGGGTCTCCGGCGTCGTCCTCCCGGTTGATGAAGTGGACCCCCTCATGGGCGAAGCGCTGGGCAAACTGGGACACCAGCATTTGATAGCAGCCCTCATAGTCCCGGTCCGCCTTCTCAATGTGGGTAAACAGGGTGTCCCCCACGATCTCCCCCAGGGAGAAGCCCACCACCTGTCCGTCCACCAGCAGCATGCCCCCCAGAAAATCATAGAGGTCATAGTGCTCCAGCACCTCATGGGTCTTGGCGATGTCCTCGTGGAAGGAGGCCGCCCCCTTGTCCCACTGGCTGGCGTACCGGTCCAGGAAGGCCGCCACCTGGGGGATGTCGTCCGGCTGGATGGGGCGGAAGAGCCAGTTCCCGTAGGTCTTCAAAAACTTGTTCACATGGTTGCGCTGGCCGCTGAGCTTCTTCCCCTTGAAGTACTTCAGGTCCTCCGCCCGATAGAGGTAGTCGAAGCTGTCCCGCACCGCCACGGCGGCGCTGTTGGGGAAGAACTCCTGCAGCCGGTCCAGCTCGTCCCTGGGGACAGGGACGAAGGAGATCGGCATCTGCTTCTCGCAGCAGTAGGCGGCGATCTGGGTGAAGTGCTCGGTGCGGCCGCCCCCCAGGGGGAGGGGGAAGGTCTCCCCCAGGCCGGGATAGTTCACCTTGAAATAGAGCGAGCCGTCGTACACCGCCCACTCGGTCTTGTACATGTCCCGCCAGATAAAGACGGTGCCGGGGGTGGTGTCGCAGATGCGGCCGCTGTTATAGCCGAAGAACCGCCGCAGCCGGGGCAGGTCCTCCAATACCAGGGGATGGAATTCCAGCATACTTTCAATCCTTGTCTCCGGGCCGTGGGAGCGCCGCCGGATTCCTCCGGCGGCGCTCGGTCCGTTTTTCTATATTATACCTGATAAACGGCCGTAATACCAGCCTGTGACCCCATCTTTTTTGCACAAAGAACCGCGCCCGGTCCGGGCCACCACCGTCAAACGGTCTCCCGGCTCGACGGGCAGGGCATAGTCGGTGGAGTCCTCGCACCACACCCCGTCGGGCCCCCGGCGGAGATAGCGGTTCAGAATGGGCAGCACCCGGCCCGTCTCCAGGTGGCGGCACAGGGAGGTCTCCTCTCCCCGCTCCAGCACCTCCAGGGTGGAGCGGCCCCAGCGGATGTTCACCGGGTCCGTGCCGGCCGGCTGGCTGTCCAGGGCGGTCGCCGTGGGCAGGCCGTCCCAGGCGGTCCAGGAGAAGTCCTCCGACCCCTCGCCGGGGAGGATCAGGGCGTTGAGCTGCCCGTCCGCCTTGAGCACGCAGCCCCCGTCGATGGAGACGATCTTCCGGTCCCGGAGGATGATGGGGGCGGCGGAGGGGATGTCCGGGCGGTACAGGGTCACCGGCCAGTGGCCCACAATCACCCACTTGTCAAAGCGGTGCCCCTGGCCCAGAAAGTCGTCGTTCTTCATGCACCGCCACTTCTCCAGCCCCTCCATGTTCTCCAGCGAGGGGACCCCCCCGTGGACGAAGACCAGGTGCTCGGTCTCCAGAATGGTGGGCAGGGATTTCAGCCAGGTCCACACCTCCGGATAGGCCGCCCGCAGGTCGGCCCGCAACCGGGGCAGGTCCTCCACCTGCTCAAATCCCCCCTCCCGGGCCATCTGCCGGATGGCAGACTCCGGGTGCTGGGGCAGGTAGGAGGAGAAAAAGCGCCCGTCCAGCCGGTCCGTCTCGAAGAAGTTGAGCACCAGCCCGTCGCAGTTGCCGCAGACGGGGTACACCGTATGGGTGCGGCACAGGTCCATGATCCGCCGCAGCAGGGCCAGACTGTCCCGCCCCTTTTCCAGCATGTCCCCCACCAGCACCAGAATGTCCCGGGGGGTCAGGGCGATCTTGTCCATCAGGGCGTCAAAAAAGGGGAGGTTGCCGTGGATGTCGCTGACCGCGACAATGCGCCGGTCGGGGGGGAACTGGGGGCGGATGACAACGGCGCGGTCCATGGCGGAACCTCCTCTTTTCCATGATTCTTGGGACATGATACCACAGGACGGGCGGGAATGCAAGGGAGGCGGGGCGGCCGCCCCGCCCCGCTCTCAGCGCGGCTCCAGCGTCTGCAGATCCTCCCACACCGCCCGGGCCGTCTCCTCCACCCGGTCAAAGTCCACATGGGGGTTGTACAGCCCCTCCAGCTGGTCGTGCATGGCCTTGGCCTGGGCCAGCGAGGCCACCGCCTCCTCCTCCAGGGCGGCGGACACCTTTTTGGCAAAGCGCAGCCGGGGCCGGTTCCGGCGCACCACCTCCCGGTCGGCGGCGGCGTCCAGCCGCACCCGGCGGCAGCTCTCCCCCGGGAGGGAGCCGCCCGGGGGGCAGCTCAGAAAGGCCAGCCCCAGCTGGGGGATCAGCAGGTGGGACAGCCGCTGGGGGGCCATGGGATCCGGGCAGGCCACCGCGTCGAAGCCGGCCGCCGACGCCCCGGTGAGTAGGGGCAGGAGCAGCTCGTGGGCCAGGCCGCAGCCGTCGGTCAGCTCGTACACCCGGCCGCACTGGGCCAGAGCGGTGTCGTACAGGGCCATCCGCCCCCTGTGGGTCACCGCCTCCAGAAAGCGCTGTCTGACCTGCCCGGGCTGGACCCCCTTCCGCCGGGGGACCTCCCGGAGCAGGATGCCTCTGGCCCGGCGGGCCAGCTTCTGGGACAGCTGGTCGGTAAGCAGAGCGGAGCGCTGGTCCTCCCAGATCTCCGCCGCCGCCCCCAAGCAGCGGTAGGCCCGCTGATAACAGCCCTTATAGCCCCTCATGCAGCCCTCCAGGGCCTCCCGCATGGGCCGCAGGGCGTGGACGTCATAGCAGTCCCCCAGATTCACATACCGCTCCACCGCCCCGGGGCATCGGGGCTCCACCACATGGGGCGCCGTGCCGTCCACCACGGCGGCCCCCAGCCGGGGCAGCACCACGGCGTCCAGCGAGTCCGGATCGCCGGAACACAGGATGTACTCGGTCTCCAGGCCGGACTCCTCCGCCCAGCCGGCCACCCGGCGCATCAGGGTGGACTTGCCGCAGCCCGGCCCGCCCTTCAGGATGTAGACCGCCCGGGCCTGCTCCGAAGGGAGAAGCTGATCGTACAGGGAATAAAAACCGGTGGGGGAGTTGGCCCCCAGGAAATATTGGACATGGGGATAAGCAGTCATAGGCGACCCTCCGTATCAACCAAATCTGTGCCCCAGCCTATGCGCTCCGGCCCCCGTCTGCCACACTGTGGACAAGGCGGAAAAAGGGAGGGGAAACAGGCGCGAAATGGTGTAAAATGCAGGTTGACAGGGGAGAACGGCTAAGGTAGAATGGGCTCAAAGGCGGAATTTCCAACAAAAAAACCCAAGCCGGGGCGGAGCGCCCCGAACCGGAACAACCGGAGGAGGGGGAACGACGTGCAACATACCTTTGAGACCAAAATTCAGGAGCTGAAGACCCAGGTGCTCACCGAGGTGGCCCGTCTGGCCTGGGAGGACAAGCTCCAGACCGGCATCCTGGACGTGCCCGAGAAAATCATTCCCGGACCCACCGCCAGCCTGCGCTGCTGCATCTATAAGGAGCGGGCCATCATCAACAGCCGGGTCAAGCTGGCCATGGGCGGGGACAAGACCAACCCCAGCGTGGTGGAGGTGCTGCCCATCGCCTGCGACGAGTGCCCGGTCACCGAGATCACCGTGGGCGAGTCCTGCCGGGGCTGTCTGGCCACCC
This sequence comes from uncultured Oscillospiraceae bacterium, assembly GCA_944385065.1. Taxonomy (GTDB): domain Bacteria; phylum Bacillota; class Clostridia; order Oscillospirales; family Oscillospiraceae; genus Lawsonibacter. Next base: position 11,064 of record CALWVX010000034.1, read on the forward strand.
GGTGCGTCAACTCCTGCCCCAAGGACGCCATCACCATCGTCAACCACCGGGCCCACATCGACCACGACAAGTGCATCACCTGCGGCCGGTGCGTCAGCGCCTGTCAGTACAGCGCCATTGTCAAGACCCAGCGCCCCTGTGAAAAGGGCTGCCCGGTGAAGGCCATCTCCATGGGGCCGGACAAGAAGGCCACCATCGACATCAACAAGTGCATCTCCTGCGGCAACTGCGTGTACCAGTGCCCCTTCGGGGCCATTCAGGACAAGTCCTGGATCGTGGACGCCATTCAGATGATCCGGGGCGGCGAGCACTGGGGCTATAAGACCTATGCGGTCATCGCCCCCTCCATCGCCGGCCAGTTCGCCCCCGCCACCTACGGACAGGTGGTGGCCGGGCTGAAGAGACTGGGCTTCCACGGGGTGGCCGAGGTGGCCCTGGGGGCCGACATGGTGGCCGACCGGGAGTCGGAGGAGCTGGTGGAAAAGGGGGTGCTCACCTCCTCCTGCTGCCCCGGCTTTGTGGGCTTTGTGAAGAAGAAGCACCCGGAGATGGCCCAGTACGTCTCCCACACCCCCTCTCCCATGGTCATGATCGGCCTGCACCTGAAGGAGAAGGAGCCCGACGCCAAGGTCATCTTTATCGGCCCCTGCGTGGCCAAGAAGAAGGAGTTCCAGCTGGGCCGCACCATGAACGCCATCGACTGCGCCCTGACCTATGAGGAGCTGCTGGCCCTGTTCGACTCCCGGGACATTGACCCCACCCTGCTGCCGGAGGAGGAGCTGGACGAGGCCAGCCCCTTCGGCCGCAACTTTGCCCGCAGCGGCGGCGTGTCCCAGGCGGTGGCCGCCGCCGTGAAGGAGCACGGCCTGGACAAGGATTTCGAGCTGAAGGCCCTGCCCTGCAGCGGCATCGCCGAGTGCGAGGCCGCCCTGCTCAAGCTGAAGGCCGG
>CALWVX010000035.1 GCA_944385065.1 uncultured Oscillospiraceae bacterium
ATGCCGAAGGCGAAGGTCTTGCCCGTCCCCGTGGGGGCCTTGGCGATGACGTCCTTCCACTCCATGAAATAGGGGATCGCCCCCACCTGGACGGGGGTGGCCTGCTCATAGCCCTTCTGCTGAATGGCCCGCATCACTTCAGGGGACAGGTTCATCTCCTCATAGCGCCCCGTCTCCCGTACCGTTTGTCCGTTGATTTCCATTTGGATCGGTCCTTTCCTGTTTCTCCTGATTCCAGGCCCTCCCAAACTTCTTCAACGCCCCTTCCGGCGCGGGCCCGAATCGCCGGGACGGACTGTCCGCCCCGTGATTTTACTATTTTATACTGATTTTTGCCGCTTGTCCATCCCAAACGCAGAAAACGCCCCGTCTTATCCCAAAAGACGGGGCGTTCTCTGTTCAAAGGGAGGGGAGAAAATCCTATGAGGAAATTACCAATAGAACGAACCGAAGGGCCACTGATAGTAGCCGCCGCTGTTGCCCGAGCTCTGCTGGTTCTGCTGCGTCTGCTGAAGGGGATTGGCCGCTTCCGTCTCGGCGTTCTTCTCGTCCAGCGTCACCGTCAGCTGGAGCTGCTGCTGATTGCGGATGACCGTCAGCACAACGGTGTCCCCGGCCTTGTAGTTGGTGGACAGGGCAGCGGTAAGGGCAGAGGGGGAATCCACGGCGGTGTCGTCGATGGCGGTGATGATGTCGTTGACCTGCAGGCCGGCCTCCTGGGCGCAGGACCCCTCAGCCACATAGGTAACGGCGGCGCCGGCGGGGATGCCGTAGAGCTGGGCCTGCTCATTGACCGTATTCACCTGGATGCCCAGATAGGGCTTTCCGGTGACGTAGCCGTGCTCAATCAGGTCAGAGAGGATCTCCTTCACGTCGTTGATGGGGAGAGCGAACCCCAGGCCCTCGGCGGTCACGCCGGAGGTGGACTCGGTGTACTTGGCGGACACGATGCCCACCACGTTGCCGTAGCTGTCAAACAGGGGGCCGCCCGAATTGCCCGGGTTGATGGCGCAGTTGGTCTGCAGCACGTTCAGGGTGATGGCTACCTTCTGCTGGGTGTCGGGGTCGGTGCCGGTGGTGGTGATCAGCCGATCCAGAGCGGACACCATTCCGTCGGTAAAGGTGAAGGTCAGCTCACCCAGAGGGTTGCCGATGGCGTACACGTCCTCGCCCACCACCAGCTGGTCGGAGTCGCCCAGGGTGACGGGCTGCAGGCCGGTGGCATCGATCTTCAGTACGGCCACATCATTGTCCTGCTCGCCGCCCACCAGGGTAGCGGTGTACTGATCGCCGTTGGCAAAGGACACCTGAATATCCACGGAGGCGTCCTGAACCGCCTCCTCAATGACATGGTAGTTGGTGACGATGTACCCGTCCGAGGTCAGGACAAAGCCGGAGCCGCTGGCGGCCGAGGTGGTGGTCTGGCCGAAGATATTCACTGTGGTGTTCACCGTAATGCCCACGCAGGAGGCCAGATTTGCCGCATACAGCTCCTCCGGTGTCATGGGTTGACCATCGTTGGTGTTGGTCATGGTCTGGACCTGGGGGCGCTCCCCCTCATAGATCACCGTGTCGGGCTGTGTGGCGTTTTGATAGAGGGCGGCGGCGCCCACCCCCGCTCCGCCGCCCACCAGGGCGCAGGCCAGCAGCAGGGCCGCGATGCGCATGGCCCGATTTTTCTTCTTGGGGCCGCCGGACTGAGGCGCGCTGTGCTGGGGCTGATCAACCGGCACGGGATCTACATAGTCTCCGAAGCCTCCCCGATAGCCGTCATTTTCACTGTTATAAAAGTTAAAATCATCCATGATGATTCCGCTCCTTTCACATAACCCAATTTCTCCGTTCCCTTGGGAACTGTGATAATCATAATCCCGAAATATGAAAAAAGCATGAAGAAAAACGGGGATTTCTTTGAACTTTTTCTGTGTACCTTCTTCCTGCTACTGCCGGGACTCCCGTCCGCCGGGCCGGCGGGAGAGGATTGCCAGGACGTCCTGTCCGGCGGCGATCAGGTCCAGCCGCAGCCCCCGGAAGATGCCCATGGCCGCCAGATTCAGGCAGATCAGCAGAATCGTGGGGCCCAGGATCATCCCCAGCACGCCTCCCAGCTTCATGCCCACATAGATGCTCATCAGCGAGAGGATGGGGGACAGACCGGTCTGGTCGCCCACAAACTTGGGCTCCATCACCCGGCGGAACAGGGCGATGATCCCCCAGATCACCATCAGCTCCACCGCGGTCTGGAAATCCCCCATAAACAGGGCGATAACGGCCCAGGGCACCATGACGGTGCCCGCCCCGATGATGGGAATAAAGTCCATAATGGCCAGCCCCAGCGCCAGCAGCAGCCCATAGGGCTGATGGATGAGGAAAAACCCCACCAGCAGAATGAAAAACACGCCCACCGACAGCAGAAGCTCCGCCTTCAGATAGCCGCCGAAGGCCCCCAGGGAAATCACCTTCACCTGCACCAGAAAGCGCAGCAGCCCCTCGTCCACATGCTGGACCATCCGGGTGCGCAGATAGGGAAAGTCGGCGGTGAGCAGATAGGTGGCCATGACAAAAATAACCAGCGCGATGACAAAAGAGGGCAGTCTCATGGCCTTCTCTCCCGCCAGCCGCCCGGCGGCGGCCAGCAGGTCCGGCACGGCAACGTTCAGCCACTCCATCAGGCTGTTGACCACCGTCTCCATCAGCTCCGTCACCTGGGGAGGAACCAGGGCGAGCAGGTTGGACAGGAGGGCCTCCACCTGGTCCAGCGTGGACTGCAGGTTGTCCAGCAGGCCGCTCCAGTTCTGCACCAGAGAGACCAGTTGTCCCACCGCGGCATAGCCCAGCAGGCCGACCGCTCCGCCGATCGCCCCAAAGAGGACGATGAGCACCAGAGCGGACAGTACGTTCCGATTCCAGCCCAGCAGCCGCTGCAGCCGCTTGACCAGGGGGTTGAGCAGAGCCGCGGCGATCAGGGCGCACAGGAAGGGGGCAAACAGAGACAGCAGCGGCGGCCCGAACTTCCACACCAGCCACACCGACAAAGCGATCAGCAGAAAGCGGATCACCAGCCTCAGCCAGAGCTCGCCCCGCTGCCGCCAGGTCAGTTCGTCAAAGCCCATATGCAGGCCCCCTTTCTCTCAAACAGTAATGCTACCTAAGAATACCACAAAAAAAGTGAATAAAATGTAAATTCATACCGGCGGGTTCCCTTGTCAAGATGAGCCGTGATTGTGGGGAAGCTGAAATCCTGTGGGGAGAATAGTAAAAGGGCAGGGCTTCCTCCACACAAATGATAGAGGAAGCCCTGTCCTTTTAATGACTGCTCAGCGCAGTCAGGATATTGTCCGGCAATCGGTCAACTTTGCTCTATCCCGGATCAATCTTTCTTTCATCGATTCGTTCGTTCCATACAGCCTGATACCCGCCTGTCTGATCACCGGTGATGGTAATAAAATATGATTCCCCAAAGCGGGCTTCCCATGAGACAGGCTCCATATATTTTGTAATGTCATCCGGATATATATTTTCATAATTGGGGGACACATATTCCGTTATGATTCGGAATCGCATGGACAGTTCGAAAGGTTCCGCTGGATGATTGAGTTCCTCCCTATTCCATACCACAATGTTATCGGAATCGTGCTTGAGGAACGATCCATCCGCGTTTGATATGCCCCCACTGTATTCGTGACTGTCTGCACAATAGTCATAAACCAGTAATCCAATATCCTCTTCCGTATCCAATTGTATGTGCAGGGCTATTTCATCAGCAGCAGGCACATATTTGTCAGGAATTATCTGATTGTAAACTGCAAGCCCCAGTCCCAGTACAATCACTGTTGCAACAATCATCCCGATCGTCTTTCTCTTCATGTTGGCAGCACTCCTGTCCACCAGTTCATTTTTTCCTGAATGTAAAGAAAATTCCAATGATGGCGGCGATCAGAATCAACGGCGCCACTCTGACAAACAGCCATTCAAACGAATGAAACGCCACTCCGAGAACAGCGGTTTCGGGATCACTATAATCCCACCCCAAATAAGGACTGCTGAAGCTTCCCAAGACCGCAAACCCTATTACAATAACCGCGCATAATGAAATAAGCAGCCAGCGAATCATGTTTCTTCCCGCGGTTTTTCTTTGCGCCAGCTGCAAGTTTATGACTTCCAATTTTTCGGAAATGGCTTTTATGCTGTCAGCCTCCGTTTCCCGAACAGTTTCTCCCAGCAGCCGGCTTACAGGCGTTTCCAGTACTTCCGACAGGGAAATCAGCATATCAGAGTCGGGAACCGATCGTCCCTGCTCCCATTTTGAAACCGTTTGCCGCACTACGTTCAGTTTGACAGCAAGTTCCTGCTGCGAAAGCCCTTTTGATTTTCTGATTGCCTTTATATTCTCATGAAGCATCAGGGATCCCCTCTTTTCTTTCCGCTGCTGCCATTATTGTAGTCGGAACCGCTCGTTGCCGCAAGCAACGAATCTTAACATTATCAAAAAAAGCAATTGGGAACTGTCGGTTCCTGCGGCGTTGCCGTTCTCTCTATTCCCTCTTGTGTTTCCGGGGCGTGAATTTCAAAAGTTGGCCATGACGCGCCCGCGCTCAGACTGTATCCGCAGCTTTTTCTCCCTTCGCTTAACAGCAAATCAATCAAAATTTGATCCGGCCAAACCGCCCCAGCGATGCATGCCGATCGACTGACCATGCAAAGCCGCCGCAGGCATGAGGAAAATCACCTTCCGCTTGCATCTGTTCTCATGGGAAATCATGCTGTTTGGTGAGACCGACGCAGTTCAGGCCGTCACACTGATCCGGAAAAGGCCCCGGCGGGCCCGCTCTTGACAATGGGCGGCTCCATCTCCTATACTGGTTGGGAATAGATCCGTCGGGAGGTGGGACTGTGAACAAGAAGGAGCTGCTGGACCGGTTTTCCCACAGCGGGGAGGAGCGGACGCTTCTGGCCCGGGCGCTGGACAAGCTGGAGCTGGCCCAGAACCGGGGGATTCCCGCCCACACCCCCTTTCTCTCCCCGGGGGAACAGACCGCTTTGTCCGATCTCCTCTCCGCCTGGGGCACCCCCCGGCACCTGTTCTGGGGCGGCTACCCCGACGCGGAGCGCCGCGTGTGCGCCTTTCTCCCCGACTGGCAGGAGGCGGACGACTTCTCCGCCGAGCCGGAGGGTCCGCTGGCCGCCCTGGAGGCCCGCTTCCCCCAGGGGGCCGACCCGGGACACCGGGACATTCTGGGCTCTCTCATGGGCCTGGGCATCACCCGGGAAAAGCTGGGAGATATTCTGCTGCCCGAGCCGGGGCGGTGCCAGGTGATCGCCCTGCGGGAGTCCCTGCCCATCCTCCTGTCCCAGTGGGAGGGTGCAGGCCGCTGGCGGTCCCATTTGGAGGAAATCCCGCTGGACCGTCTCGCCCCCAGGCCCGCTCAGGTCAAAACCATCCGGGATACCGTGGCCACCCCCAGGCTGGACGCGGTGCTGGCCGCCGGTTTTTCCCTGTCCCGCTCCAAAGCGGCGTCTTATATCTCGGCGGGCAAGGTGGCCGTCAACCACCGGGACTGTCTGAAGGGGGACCGCCAGGTGGCCGAGGGGGATGTGCTCACCTGCCGGGGGCTGGGCAAATGCGTGGTAAAAGAAGTCCCCGGCCAGTCCAAAAAGGGCCGCACCATGCTGGTGCTGGAGCGGTATCTGTGAGGAGACAGGGCCCGGAACGGGCCTTTTCAGAAGGGAGAGACCTCTGTGCGTCTGGAACATGCCGCCGTCTATGTGCGGGATCTGGAGGGGGCACGCGCCTTTTTTGAGGAGTACTTCGGAGCCGTGAGCGGCCCTGCGTACCATAACGCCGGCACCGGCTTCCGCTCCTATTTTCTCACCTTCGGGACGGGGGCCCGCCTGGAGCTCATGACCCGGCCCGGTCTGTCAGACGGCCCGGAGGGCCCGGCGGTGGGCTGGGCGCACCTGGCCGTCTCCCTGGGCAGCCGGGAGGCGGTGGACCGCCTGACCGGCCGTCTGGCCCGGGCGGGATACCCGATTCTCAGCGGCCCGCGCACCACCGGTGACGGCTATTATGAGAGCTGCGTGGCCGGGCCGGAGGGAATTTCCCTGGAACTCACCGTGTGAAGGAGGAAGCTTTTCCCATGGAACAGTACAAAATTGATCGGATCAACGCCCTGGCCCGCAAGGCAAAAACGCCGGAGGGACTCACGCCGGAGGAGCTTGCCGAGCGGGACGCTCTGCGCCGGGAGTATATCGACGCCCACAAGCAGAGTCTGATCCGCCATCTGGACAACACCTACATTCAATATCCCGACGGAACCCGCCGCAAGCTTCAGCGCAGGCAGGAGGAAAAAAGCTGAACGGTTCCTTTGCTTGACAAGGGTCCGGCTTTCTGGGATAATACCACCGGACCTTTCCCGGCGTTTTTCGACGCGCATCCATATCAAAAGGAGGCCGTTCCATGTCTCGCGTGAAATTTACCACCGATTCCGCCGCCGACATCCCCGCCCCGCTGCGGGAGGAGTTATCCATTCAGATGCTTCCCTTCCCCATTGCCATGGGGGACGAGGAATACGCCGACTGCGTGGATTTCACCCCCGATCAATTCTATGAGATGCTGCTGGCCGCCCCGCGAATTCCCACCCACGCCCAGCTCAACGCCTTCACCTTCCTGGAGCTGTTTACCGGCGCCTGGGAAGAGGGCTACACCGATCTGATCCACACCTCCATCAACTCCAAGGGCTCCGCTACTTACCAGACCGCCCTTCAGGCTCGGGACATGTTCTATCAGGACCACCCGGAGGCCCGGGAGACTTTCACGATCCGAATCATCGACTCCAAGACCTACACCATGGCCTATGGCTGGGCGGTGGTGCAGGGCGCCCGGCTGGCCGCCGGCGGAGCCTCGGCCCAGGAGGCCGCCGATCTTATTCAGGACTGGCTGGACCATGCCCGGGTGATTTTCGCCCCCCTGGACCTGCGCTTTGCCAAAAAATCGGGCCGGGTCTCGGCGGCCGCCGCCTTCATGGGGGAGGCGCTGGGCCTCAAGCCGGTGATGACCTTTGAGGACGGAGAATCCAAAATTCTCAGCAAGGTGCGGGGGGAGAAGAACGTGATCTCCGCCCTGGCAGACCTGTTTCAGAAGGAGCGCCGGCCCGACACCCCCTGGCTGCTGATCCGGGGCAACAACCCGGAACAGGCGGACAGGCTGCGGGAGGCCTGCACCGCCGCGGCGGGGGAGGGGCCCACCCTGGAGTATTCTATCGGCGGCGTCATCGCCATCAACGCGGGCCCCAATCTGGTGGGGCTGGTTTACCGCACCTGACCATTTCACGGACTCTTTCGGCGGCCGCCCAAATGGGCGGCCGTCTTCGTGCTCCTCGGCGGTCCTCTTGACAAATCATCGCCCGGCAGGTAAAATGAGGGCGAACCGTAGCGCAAAAAGACACAGGGGCGCTGGGAGTCCTGTTCCCGGCTGAGATGCAGAGGCGGCGCCGCCTCCGGTCCCTCGAACCTGATCCGGGTAATGCCGGCGTAGGAAGTGGAAGAAGTGAGATCTTGTCGTCGTCTCCTCTCAGGCCGCACTACACCCGTCCGGATGTACTGCGGTATCTTACTTTTTGGGAGGAAATGACAATGGTTGCATCCAAAAAACTGACCCGAATGCTGGCAGAGGCCGGCCTGATGGTCGCCCTGGCCCTGGTGCTGGGCCTGATCAAGCCCTACGAGTTCCCCAACGGCGGTTCCATCTCCCTGGAAATGCTGCCCCTGTTTGTGTTCTGCATTCGCTGGGGTTTTGGCTGCGGTCTGCTCACCTGCACGGCCTTCGGCATTCTTCAGGTCTTTGTCCAGGGGGCGGTCAGCTATGGCTGGGTGTCGATTCTGTTGGACTATATTGTGGCTTTCATGCCCATCAGTCTGGCCGGCCTGGGCCGCGGCAAGCCGGGCGGCCTGTTTTGGGGCAGCGCCCTGGGCGCCTTCGGCCGGTTTGTGATCCACTTCATCAGCGGCATCACCATCTACCGCATCGTGGCCCCCACCGCCGTTCTGGGCACCACGTTCGACAACCCCTATCTCTATTCCGCCGTATACAACGGCAGCTACATCGTGGCGGACCTGATCCTGTGCCTGATCATTTTCGCCCTGACCTATCGACCCCTGCGGAACTACTACACAGCCCGGGACCTGCACTGAACCCAGCCCCTCGGGGGCAGAAAGGAAGGCCCTCATGGGGAAATTTGACGGTCTGCTGCTGGTCAGCGACTTTGACGACACCCTCTACACCCCGGAAACGGCTGTCCCGGCGCGGAATGTGGAGGCCATCCGGTATTTCACCGGCGAAGGGGGGCGCTTCACAGTGGCCACCGGCCGGGCCCACCGCACCTTCGCCCCCTATGTCCATCTGGTCCCGCTGAACGCTCCGGCGATTCTGTCCAACGGAGCGTCCATTTATGATTTTCAGGCCGACCGTCCGGTGGTCGAAACCCGGCTGGACGACGGTGCTCCCCGGGATCTGGGGGAGGTGCTGTCCCGCTTTCCCTCCCTGTCTCTGGAGGCTTACCACGGGGAGGACATCTACGTCTGGAACCCCAACGAGATCACCCTGGCCCACATGAAAAAGGTCAACTGCGACTACACCCAGTGCCCGGTGGACCAGATGCCCACCCCCTGGGTGAAGGCTCTGTTCCACCAGGATCACGAGACGCTGCTGGCCGCCCGGGACTTTCTCCAGACGTCCTGCCCGGACAAATATGAGGCCGTCTTCTCCAACGCCTGGTATCTGGAGATCACCCGCAAGGGGTGTCACAAGGGGGGCATGGTGTCCAGACTGGCCCAGCTTCTGGGAATCCGTGCCGACCGCATCTACTGCGTGGGCGACAACCAGAACGACATCCCCATGCTGAAAAAATCCGCCATCCCCTTTGCCCCCGCCAACTGCGCCCAGGAGGTGCGGGATTGGGGGGCCCGGGTCCTCTGCTCCTGTCAGGAGGGCGTAATCGGCGACATTGTGGAGATTCTGGATCAAATTTATCCCTGATAAAAGCGCCGCCCCACGGGGCGGCGCTTCTTGCTTCTTCACGAAAAAACAGCCTGAGTAAGGTCCAGCGGCTGCCGGCAGAGGTTTTCAATGTCGGTGCCGTTTCCCGCAAAGCGGCTGCCCCGGAAATCCAGGGTTATATCCGTGGGCACCTCCTCCAGCAGCACAGCGGTGCCGTTGTCCCGAAAGACGTTGTCGTTGTACAGGGAGTGAGCGGCGGAATCGCCCCCGCTGTCGAACCGGAAGCCCACGCCGTTGCCGGTGAACTCACAGTTGATGATGTTGCCCCAGCTGGTTCCGGCGCACAGCACGCCGGTGTCCCAGCCGGTAAACGCGCAGTTCTCCACCCACACCCGGGCGTCGGCGGACAGAGCGGTCCCGGAACCGCTCCCTTGAAAGACCGTTTCCCGTATATAGGAGATCTGACTGTCTGCCCCCGCCTCATAGCGGATCGGGCCGGCGAAAGTCGTCCGCTGGTCCCCCTCGGCGGAGCCGTAGAGATTCACCGGATGGGAGCGAACGATCAGCTCCCCCCGATAGGTCACCGCCGGCAGATGGAGATTGAGGATGTCGTCCGGCCCCAGGGATTCGGACAGCCGGTCCACCAGAGCCTGAAGCTCCTCCGACGTGCCCATGGGGGCGTCCGCCGGGTAATAGTCGTAGGTGCGGGCTGCGGCAACCGAAATCTCCTGGCGCAGGCGAATGGTATCCCCATTCTCCATGGCGAAGGTCCATACTATCTGGGCCGTGCAGTCGCTTTCCACGGAATAATCCATCAGACTAATCAGGGGAACATCCGGAAAAGCGCTGTGGGGCGCCGGGGCCGTGCAGGCGAAATTCCCCCCGACTCCCTCCCGGGTGGGAAACTCCGCGGTAACCCGCTCCACCTTGGCAAGGAACTCCTCTCCGGCATCTTCTTCCGTTTCCGCGTGGTTGATGTACAGCAGGACCGGCCCCCGATAAGCTTCTCCAACGGCCGCGACGAGCTCGACCTCAGGCATCGGAATGCTCTTCTTGCTGGTAGCGGTCAAAAACAAATGGTAGCTCCCTTCCTGATCTGTATAATAGAGTTCTCCCACGGCGTCATAAACCTGGGGACGGGAGAGCACATACCAGGCGGCCCCTCCTCCAACCAGCAGAAGGACCAGAATCGGGATCAAGGTCCTGCGCAGGACCTTCCGCCAGCGCCGCGCTGGCGGAAGCAAACTTTTGCGCTGACGAAGGCTTTGGGCGCAATAGGGGCAGAACGACGCCTCCCCGGGCAGCGGCGCGCCGCAGTGGGGACAGGTCCGGCTTACATGCCTGTTCTCTTCCATGTCAAAGCGCCTCCATCAGCCGCAGCACATTGGGATACCGCTTCTCCGGACTGACCCGGGTGCATCGCTCCACCACGCGGCCCAGCCTCCCCCCGGCCAGATGGGTGGAGGGGTGCTCCCCGGTGAGCATGACATTGATCAGGATGCCCAGGGAGTAGATGTCGGCGCGCTGGTCGGTCTGGGACAGGCCGTACTGTTCCGGGGCGGCAAACCCGGTCGTCCCCAGGATCAGGGTATCGTTCCGGAGCTCCGGCTTATGCAGCCGGGCGGCGTCAAAATCAATGAGGACCGCCTCCCGGCCCCGGAGGATTACATTTTCCGGCTTGACGTCCCGGTGCACAGCTCCCAGGCTGTGGAGCACCCACAGTGCCCGGCACAGCTGGGCCACGATTTTCCGGGTCTCCCTGGCGCTGAACAGCCCGCCCCGGAGCAGAAAGTCCAGCGTATCCCCCTGAACATACTCCTCCAGCACCAGATTCTCCTCTCCCCGAGAGGCGGTCTCCAGAACCCGCGGCAGATTCGGGCAGTCACAGTCCAGCAGTGCCCGGTATACTTCGGCGCTGCCGGTGAACTGGTGCAGGACAAACCGGTCCCCGGTCGCCCGGTGGCGCACCAGGCTCACCGTTCCCCGGGGACTTTCTTTCAGCTGGCCGACCAGTTCAAATTCTTCCCGCAGCGCGTCCAGCAGCCACTGATAGATCGGGATCACCCCCAAATTTCGGTTTCATGCACGTTGCATCTTGTTTTCCCGGACAAATTGTTATACACTTAGTATATATAATTTTTGTTCAGAAGTAAAGGGGGGCCGTTCTTTGCAGCTCAAAACCACCGATGATCTCCGCCAGGGTATGTTCAGCCAGCCCAATCTGGACCAGTATTTGGCGGAAAATCAGGACTCCTTCTCCCGCCGTACCGTCGCCTCTCTGCTGAATGAGCTGTACGCCCGGCGCTCGCTGTCCAAGGCGGCGCTGGCGCGTCGGGCCAACACGAGTGAGGTCTATCTCCACCAGGTGTTTTCCGGCCGCAGGCACCCCTCCCGGGATCGGCTGCTGTGTCTGTGCGTCGGTTTGGAGGCGTCTCTGGACGAGACGCAGGCCCTTCTGCGTCAGGCCTCCTGCGCAGTCCTCTATCCGCGGCTGGAGCGGGACGCCATTATCGCGCACGGAATCGCCCACAAGTCCGGACTGGAGCAGATCAACGACCATCTGCTCTCCCGGGGAGAGAAGCCCCTGTGCTGACTGGTCCGCCTGTGAAAGAGGCGGCATATTGGATTCGGAGCAAGAAGATTCAGGGCGCCCGGCAGGGCGCCCTGAATCTTCTTTGGGGGAAAGAGGGGAAAAATCTCTGCTTGCCGGTGTCTTAGAAGAACAGGGGGCACAGGCAGGCCAGGATAAAGATGGGAATATCCGAGGCAATAAAGGTAGGCACACAGGTATCCCAGATGTGGTCGTGCTGCCCGTCGGCATTCAGGCCGGCGGTGGGAGCCAGGGTGGTGTCGGACACGGGGGAACCGGTGTCACCGATGGTGGAGGCCGCGGCAATCAGCATGGTGGTGGCGGCCAGGCC
>CALWVX010000036.1 GCA_944385065.1 uncultured Oscillospiraceae bacterium
TCGGCCCCTTCCAGCCAGTACACCTTCCGCTCCCCCTCGTTGGGGCGGACATAGGCGTCGGCCCGGAGCTGCCGAATCTGGTCCACTGTGATGGGTTTCCCCTCTCCCGGGCCGGAAAATACCTGCACATCCGGGTGAATCCCCCGAAGGACCTTTTTGCAGGGGGTGCACTCCCCGCAGGGGCGGCTGTCCATGGGAGCAGAACACACCATGGCGGCCGTCACCAGCCGGGCCAGGGTATGGCGGCCGGAGCCCTCCGGCCCCACAATCAGATAGGCGTGGGACAGGCCCTTTCCCCGCTCCCGAAGAGAGAGCTGCCTCTTGATTCTCTCATTTCCCGCCAGTTCCGGCAGCTGCATGTCCGCTTTCCTCCCTCAGGGATTTTCTCGGGCCACCACCCGAATCTCTGACTTTGTATTATATCTTATTTCTCCCAAATAGGCCAGCTCTTTTTTCGTGATTCGCTCTCCGGGCGCCACTACCGGCACGCCGGGGGGATAGGGCGCCACAGAACCCGCGGCGATCTCCCCCTCACACTCCTCCAGAGGACGGGAGACGGAGGAAGAAAACAGAGCCCGGCGGAGGGAGAGAACCCGCTCCGGCAGAGGGGGGGCCGGAATGGGCGGGCAGGCCCCCATCTCCCCCTTCAGCTCCTCCAGCGCCCGCTCCAGCCGCGCAAAGTTCTCCTCCAGGTCCTGGGGCGTGCAGATTAACACCACATGTCCTCCGTCCTCCATCTCCGGATAAATCCCCCGTTTTTCCAGGGCTCTGGTGAAAGCCGGCCCGCTGCACACTTTCAGGGTCAGCCGAGCGGGGTCCAGAGGCAGGGGCGGTCTCAGGCTGGGGAACTTTTCCCGCAGCCGGGTCACCTCCCGGGCAGTTTGACGATACACCTCTCCTCCCCCGTCCTTCAGCCACTGACGGGCCCCGTCCAAACTGGCCATCATGGGATAGGAGGGGCTGGACGTGCCGTACAGGCTGGCCCGCAGCCGGACCAGCTCCCGCTCAAATCCGTTGATGAACAGCAGGGCGGTCTGACCCATGGCGGGCAGCGTCTTGTGGGCGGAGACCACCACGCCGTCCGCCCCGGAAAAGGCATCCAGTCCCAAAAAGGGCAGATGGGCTCCATGGGCTCCATCTACAAAAAGTTTTCCACCTCTGGCATGGATCAAGGCTCCAATTGCCCTCGTATCCGATAATATTCCGGAATAAGTGGGAGAGGTAATACAAACTGTTTTAATATCCGGGTGGGACTTCAGCTTTTTTTCCACAAGCTCCAGATCAACGGGGCCCGCCAAACCCTGATCGGCCAGCCAGGGCCGCTCCAGGTAAACCGGCTCCAGATCCAGCAGCGCCATGGCGTGAAATACCGCCCGATGATAGGTCCGGTCCACCAGCACCTTCTCCCCCGGGGCGCAGCAGAGGGCCAGCCCCGTGTGGATTCCCATGGTGGACCCGCCGGTTAAAAACTGACAGTTCTCAAAGCCGAAGTCCTGTGCCCACAGCTCCTGCGCGGAGTCAAAGGGCTCCCCCGCCTCGTACAGATTTCCCAGCCCGGGGATCTCCGTCACATCCAGAGGCGCCAGAGCAGCCAGCTCCGGCACCGGCAGAAAACGCCCCTTGTGGCCCGGCATGTGGAAACGGGCCGCGTTTCGGGCACAATATTGAAGCAGCGCGTCATACAAAGGGGTGGGCACGGCAGCATTCCTCCAACAAAAAGGGCGCGGCAGGAGAACCTCCCGCCGCGCCGCTATATGATTTCTTATTTCTGTCCGGGAGCGTAGGCCACCACCGTGCGGCGGTTGGGCTCCACGCCGGTGGAGTAGGTGGTGACATTGGGGTACTCCTGAAGAGTGGTGTGGATCACATGGCGCTCATAGGCGTTCATGGGCTCCAGCGTCATGTTCTTCCGGTATCTGACCACCTTGCCCGCCACTTTTATGGCCAGCCGCTGCAGGGATTCCTCCCGCTTGGCCCGGTAGCCCTCGGCGTCCACATGGACGCGCACCCGCTTGGACTGACCCCGGTTGACACAATAGCTGGTCAGCTGCTGAATGGCGTCCAGCGTCTCGCCCCGGCGGCCGATGATTGCTCCCAGATTCTCACCCTGGAGAATGACCTTATAGCCGCCCTCCGGTGTGGTATAGAGCTCCGGGACCGCTTTCACGTTCAGGTGCTCCATCAGCCCCACCAGAAAATCCCGGATCTGGCCGGCTTTGGGGTCGTCCTCCGCAGCGGGAGTCAGCGGAACCGCCTGCGGCGCAGGGGCGGCCTTGGCCGGTGCCTCGATCAGCACCTCGTCGCCCTCCTGCAGCTGCTCCTCCCGGCGGGGACGGCGGGGCTCCCGCCGCTCACTCCGGGAGCGGTCCGCCCTGGGCGCTTTCATCCCCGGCTTGGCGGCCAGAATGGTCTCCTCCTCCACGGGTTCGGAGGGCTTCTCCGCCTCCGGCCGGGCGGAGAGAACAGTCTCCTCCCGCTGGGGAACGGCGGGCTCCTCCTGTTTCTCCGCGGGAGCGGAGACCGGAACGGCCTCCTCCTCCAGAAAATCCTTCTTGGGAACGGGCTTGCCGTTCTCCTCCTCATAACTCACCCGGACCTTGGCGGGATTGCCGCCGAAGCCCAGAAATCCGGACTTGGCCCGCTCAATCACCTCAATGGACACATCATCCCGGTCCAGGCCCAACTGAAACAGGGCGGCGGAAATGGCGTCCTCCTCTGACCGACCTGTCGTCTCGATCCATTTCAGCATGTTCAGCCCTCCTTATCCTTGTCCGGCTCGTCCGTATTGTCGTCCGTCTCTTCCGGCTCCTGAACTTCCTCCAGCTCGGGCGCTTCCTCCAGAATGGTCTCTTCGCTCAGGCTGCCGGTCTCCTCCAGCTCGGGTGCGGGGTTCTCCTCCTGAACAGGGGAGGAATTCTCTTCCACAGGGGCAGGAACAGCCTTCTGTTCCGGCTGCGTGGTCTGGGGCTCCTCTTTTGTCTTCTGCCGCCCCTTCTTCTGCCTGCTCTCCTGCTCAGCCTGCATCTGGGCGCGGATCAGGGCGTCCGGGTCCACATAGGGGGTCACTCCGCCGAACCGATTGGGAATATAGGCGCGGCCACGGGCATAGGCCCGGATTCCCTCCCGGCTGTCGTCCTTGTTGACGCCCTCCTGGTCGGGCTCTTCGTCTTTCTTCTTGGGAGCGTGCTTTTTCTTGCCCCGGTTCTGCTTTTCTTCCTCAATGCGGCGGGCCCGCTCCAGCCGGGCCTCCTCCTTGCGGCGCTTCTCTTCTTCCTTTTCCTGGCGCTCCCGCTCCTCGGCGGCGGCCCGGGCGGCCTCATAGTCCTTTTTCAGAATCCGCCCGCAGATCACTTCCTGGAGCATATTCACCACATACTGGGCGATCCAGTAGACAGACAGGCCGGCGGGCACCGTGAAGCCGATCCACAAAGACATGATGGGCATGGTCCACATCATGATCTTGTTGGTACGTTCCATCTGCGCATTCTGGGGCTGATTATTGTTCATTCGATTGGTGGCCATGGACACCTTCATGCTTAATACGGAGGTGGCCACCGAAATGATGGGCAGCAGGAACAGGCCGACGGAATCCCAGCCGAACCCGTTATTCCAGAACATAGGGGTGGGAATCCTGGACAGATCAATGCCGTTCAGAAAATCAAAGTTCAGAATGAACAGGCCGTCGCCCGCTCCGGCAAACTGGGCGTTAATGGCGGCCTGAAGAGAAGCCAGATTGTCCTGGGTCACCATGGACAGAAGATACAGCTGGTTATAAGCTCCGTTCTGGAACACATAGGTGATGTCCCCGGCGGCCATCTGTTCCACCAGCTTGTCCATGGCGCTTTGGCTTACCCAGCCCGCCTCCACGGCGGCAGTCTGCCAGTCCAATTCCCGGGCCAGCACCTGAATCTGTTCCATGGACAGGCCCATAAAGTAGGTCAGCGGTTCCCGGATAATATAGAACAGGGCGATCAGCAGAATCACGGGAATGAAAGACCAGAGGCATCCACCCATGGGGTTTACCTTTTCCCGCTCATACAGCTTCTGAACCTCCAGATTATACCGTTCCCGGTCCTTGCCGTACTGCTTCTGCAGCTGCTGCATCTTGCCGGACAGCAGGTTGGTCTGGATCATGCTCTTCTTGCTCTTGAGCGTGACGGGGAACAAGATCAGCTTGATAACAATGGCAAACAGGATCAGTGCCAGGCCGTAGCTGTTGAACAGTTCATAGAACTTCAGCAGCAGCCAGGCAAAGGGCTGTAAAATGATACCCACAACATTACCTCCGCAAATTTCTCGTCTGGGCGTCCATCCTCAGGGCACGGGGTCGTACTCGATGGATTTCTGCCGATGGAACGGATGGCAGCGCAGAATTCTGCGCAGAGCCAGCCAGCCCCCCTTTACCGCGCCGTACTTCTCCACCGCCTCCAGGGCATAGGCCGAGCAGGTGGGAATAAAGCGGCAGCAGGGGGGGCGCATGGGGGAAATGGCGCACCGGTAGAACCGAATCAGGGCCAGGAGCAGGCGCTTCATTATTCCTTCTCCTCCGATTTCAGAAGATCCAGTTTTTTCATCAAACGCAGAAAACTGCGCTCCAGCTCGCTGTAGCGGCCGAAAATGGCCCTGGTACGGGCTACCACCACAATGTCATAGCCGGAGAAAAAGCGGTGCTCATTGGTGCGGTACAGCTCCCGGATGCGGCGGCGGACACGGTTGCGCTTGACGGCGTTCCCCAGCTTTACCCCCGTGGTAATGCCCAGCCGGCTCTGCGGACGGCCGGTTCTCCGACAGTAAATGGCAAAATAGGGGGAAACCGCGCTCTTTCCCTTCTGATACAGCCGGCGGAATTCATGATTCTGTTTCAGGGAGACAGTGTGCTCCACAATGATCTTCCTTTCTCACCGGACAGATAAAAAAGGGCGTATGCACGAATAGGGCGGGGGAATTTCTCCCACGCCCCTTATGCGCGTTTATCTGTTTGTGTCCTCTTGCCGCTTCTCATGAGAGTCGGTCCAACCTGTCCTGCCGAGAGGCCAGGGCGTTTCCGCCCGGCTTCTCAGTAAGTCAGACGGGCGCGGCCCTTGGCGCGGCGGCGGGCCAGCACCTTGCGGCCATTGCGGGTAGCCATGCGCTTGCGGAAGCCGTGCTCCTTGGAACGCTGACGCTTTTTGGGCTGATAGGTACGAAGCATGAAGGACACCTCCTCATCAGATTGTAAGCCGGCTCTCCCGGCCCAACAACAGCTCCGCGGGGAGCTGCGGTCTGCATCTCTCCCCTTTTCAGGGGGTGCATCTCCCGGAGGCGAAGGTCTGCTTTCCCCCGTCCCAAAAGATACGGCTATTATTATAGCGGATCAAAGCGGGCTGTGTCAACCTTCTTTTTGTGTTTTCCGGGGAATTTTTTTATTTCTGTCCTCAATTTCTATATTTTGTGGCAGATACCAAAACTCAGCACAATTTCTGCCCCTTTCTTCCATACATTATAAATAAAAAAACCCGCGAACTTCTTGCGGTACAGCCCTTTTTTTGCTATAATAGAGACAGATTTATTCTGCCGCCTTCTCCGCTGTCCGGAGGAGGCGCTTTGAAAGTTTACCGCCCCGTCTCCCTGCTTCAAGAGCCGGCGGAACACCTCAAAAGGAGGGCCTCTCATGAACCCCACCGCAGAAGTGTGGGACAAGGTTGTCTCCCTCATGCGAAACGAGATGACCGAAACCACCATCAACACCTGGTTTGACGACGCCCTTGCCGTCAGCCTGGATGAAAGCAGCTTCACGCTCTACTCCCCCACCCGCTTCAAGCGGGATATTATCGCTGCCCGCTATGTTCCCGCCATTCAGAAAGCCCTCCATGAACTGTTCTCCGCCGACTTCCAGGTGACGGTTCTCACAGAGGGGGAACTGGAGCAGGCCAAGGAGAACGACAAGCGGGGAGATTTTCTCCCGGGCACGGAGGAATATACCTTCGACCGGTTTGTCGTCGGCTCCTCCAACAAGTTTGCCCACGCCGCCGCCCGGGCAGTGGCCGACAATCCGGGAAAAAGCTATAACCCTCTGTTTATTTACGGCGAATCCGGCCTGGGCAAAACCCACCTGCTGTACGCCATCGCCCATACCATTCACGACCAGTTTCCCGACTACAAAGTGGTATACATCAAGGGGGACACCTTCACCAACGAGCTGATCCACGCCATCCGGGAGGGCCGCAACCAGGAGTTCCGGGAAAAATACCGGGGCGCCGACGTGTTTCTCATGGACGACGTGCAGTTTATCGCCGGCCGCGACTCCACCCAGGAAGAGATGTTTCACACCTTCAATACCCTGTACGAGCTGAAAAAACAGATCGTCTTCACCTCCGACCGGCCGCCCAAGGAGATGCTTCGGCTGGAGGACCGGCTGAAAACCCGGTTTGAATGGGGACTTCTGGCCGACATTCAGCGGCCGGACTATGAGACGAGAATGGCCATCATCAAAAACAAGGCCATCCGCATGGGAATGGAGCTGCCAGACTTTCTGATCCAGCTGATCGCGGAGAATATCACCGCCAACGTGCGGCAGCTGGAGGGCACCGTCAACAAGATTATGGCCTATCAGGACCTGATCGGCGACTCTGTGGATAAAAATACCGTCATCCGGGCAGTCAAAGACATTTTCAAGGAAAAATCGGATATTCTGCCCACCGCGGACGTCATCATTGACGAGGTATGCAAGTTTTACAACATTGAACCGGCCACCCTCCGGGGACAGGGCCGCTCCAAAGACATCTCTCTGGCCCGGCAGATCGCCATGTATCTGATCCGGCAGATGGTGGGCACCTCCCTGAAGGACATCGGCAAGGAATTTGACAACCGGGACCACAGCACTGTTCTCAACTCTCTGTCCCGCATTGAAAACCTGATCAAAAACGACCCGGAAAAGGCGGAAATTGTCAAGGACATCACAACCAACATCAACAACCGATATGAATAATTCTTTCCACATTCATTGTGGAATGTAGATTGTGTTTTGTGGAAAAAATTCACTTCTCCACATCAGCGCCCATTTTCTTCTTTTTTCTCCACATGGCCGGTGGACCTGTTTTTCTTACTGCCGCAAGGCTTTGCCGGCCTTTTCCACAAAAAATTCTCCTACGGACTACTGTTACGAAAAAAATCCTCTCCTTTTCCCTACGGCGGGAAAGAGAGAACCAGATTGGAGGAATCGCCATGAAATTTTCCTGCGAAAAAGCTCTGCTCACCAGCGCGGTGGCAGTTGCCTCCCGGGCGGTGGCAGCCAAGAGCTCCATTCCAGCCATGGAAGGTATCCTGATCGAAGCCGGAGAACAGCTGCGGCTGACCGGCTATAACCTGGAGACGGGAATTCGGGCCACCGTTCCGGCAGAAATCCGGGAACCCGGTTCTCTGGTGCTGTCCGCCCGTCTCTTTGGGGAGATCGTGCGCAAAATGCCGGACGACATCGTGGTGTTCTCCTCCCAAGGGTACACGGTCAATATCAAGTGCGGCCTGTCGGAATTCAATATTCTGGGCACCGACCCGGAGGAGTTCCCGGAACTCCCCGCCGTGGATCAGCAGAACGCGCTGATGATCGGGCAGCCCACCCTGCGGTCCATGATTGCCCAGACGCTGTTCGCGGTCAGCGATAATGAGAGCCGCCCGGTCCATACCGGTTCCCTGTTTGAAGTGGAGGGGGACAGTTTGACGGTGGTCTCGGTGGACGGCTATCGTCTGGCCCTGCGGCGGGAAAAAGTGGAGGAGAAAAAGGGAGATGAGACCTTCTCCTTTGTGGTGCCCGGTTCCGCGCTGAGCGAGGTGGAAAAAATCTGCTCTGGTGAGGAGACGGTGGAGGTGATCCAGGGGGCCCGCCATATTCAATTCCAGACCGGGGATACCGTACTGGTGTGCCGGCGGCTGGAGGGAGATTTTCTGGCCTATCGCAACGCCATTCCCCGCAACAACTCCATTCAGATTCAGGTGGAGAGCCGCGCTCTGCTGTCCTCCATCGAGCGTGTCTCCCTGATTATCAGCGAAAAGCTGAAAAGTCCTCTGCGGTGCGTGTTCGGGGACGGAATGGTCTCCATCACCACCAAGACCGCCATCGGCGACGCCGCGGATCAGTGCCCCATCTCCGGGGACGGACAGGGATTGGAAATCGGATTCAACAACAAGTATCTGATGGACGCGTTGCGGGCCGCCCCGGCGGAAAAGCTCCGCATGGAATTTACCTCCGGCGTGGCTCCCTGCGTCATCCTGCCGTCCGAGGGGGAGGAGAATTTCATTTACATGGTGCTGCCGGTGCGGCTGAAAGCGGCGAACTGACCGCCGTTCAGGTTTCATCATCCCCTCTTTGAGAGAAAGAAAGGAATAACTGGTTTGAAAATTCGCGGAAGAAAATTTACAGATGTGCTGGCCCTGATTCTGATTTATCTTTTAACGGCGGCTATGTTTCTGTTGGAGCAGAAGCTGCTTACGGTGCTGTGCCTGATCTTTGCCTGTTACTGGTCCTATATTGTCTTAAGATGGGAGCCCTATACGAATTATCAGGAGAAAAACCGGGAAAAGCGGGAAATTTTGGAACAGAAATTCGGTGTGTGGCGGCTGCCGGTGACCTGGGGCTGGGTCGTTTTAATGTGTGTCCCCATCGCCCTGATGCAGGTGCTGTCGGATGCCGCTTTTCTGATCACGATGGGTGTCTGCTGGGTAATTGCTCTGATCTGGTACTGTCAGCTGTCCGGATGGATCAGAAAACAGCGGCCAGATCGCGAGGAGCCGGAACAGAAAGAGCAGCCTCCGGAAGGGCGCCGGCTTCCGCCCCGGTGAGGGTAAAGCCGTATCAAGGTCCTGTCCCATGATAAAATTGGTCGGAGAGGAAGCGATCTTATGGAACAGAACGGAAATCAAAAAGCCAGAATAAGCGAATTTGCCCGGGAAAATCCGGCTGCCCTGCTGATCGCGCTGGGCGGAACAGTCCTGGGGGTTCTGATTCTGGCGGTCGTGCCCCAGCTGCTGGAACTGGTCTGGCACTACGGAGTGTGTTTCTTTTTGCTGATCGGCTGCTGGATCTGTAAAAAGCTGGAAAACCAGAAGCTGGCCGCCGCCCTGGCGGTTCTGACCGCCATTGTGGCCGCGGCGGGCTTTTTCCTGATCTATGCCGGCCCCTTCGCGGGGAGCGGAAAGACTCTGGCGATGTACGTCGGCCGGTACGGAGCGTTTACGCTGCCGATTTTTCTCTTCCCCTGCGCCGCGGGCATCATCGCCATGTGGAAGCGGAAGGGCTGACAAAAAAGGAGGACGGCTGAGTTGGAGAGCCATGAAATACAGATCCATACGGAATTTATCCGTCTGCAGGACCTGCTGAAGTTTTCCGGGGCGGTGGAGACGGGCGGAGATGCCAAGCGGATCATTCAGGAGGGCCGGGTGTCGGTCAACGGCGAGACCTGTACCATGCGGGGGAAAAAGCTGCGCCCCGGAGATCGGGCCGCCATTGATGGAGAGACGGAACTGGTGGTCCGATGATTCTGAAGGCGCTGGAGCTGGACTTTTTTCGCAACTACTCCCACATGGAGGCCGTCTTTGACCCCAGAGTCAATCTGATTTACGGTGACAACGCCCAGGGAAAGACCAATCTCCTAGAGGCGGTGGCCTATCTGTCCTCCGCCCGGTCCCATCGGGCCCGGTATGACCGGGAAATGATCATGCTGGGGGTGGATTCCGCCTTTCTCAAGGGAGAGCTGGCCGGACGGGGTCGGGAGTTTACGCTGGAGGCCAGGCTGTTCCGGGGAAAAGGCCGGCAGCTGTACTCCAACGGAGTGCGGCTGAAAACCGCCGGGGAGCTGGCGGGCGTGTTTACCACCGTGCTGTTCTGTCCGGAGGATCTGTCGCTGGTTCGGGCGGGAGGAGCGGAGCGGCGAAAGTTTTTGGACCTGGCCATTTGCCAGCTTCGTCCCCGATATGCCCAGGCGCTGGCGGAGTATCACCGCCTCTACGACCACAAAACCCGGATTCTCCGGGACTGGCCGGAAAATCCCTCGCTCCTTCAGACGCTGGATGACTTCAATCTGCGTATGGCCCAGACCGGGGCTCTGCTGATCCACTATCGGGCTCACTTCATCCGCCGGCTGGAAGAACACGCCCCGGCTATACACGGGGAGTTTTCCGGGGGGCGGGAGCAGCTGCGGCTGGGCTATGAGACGGTGTCCACCGTGGACGACCCCTTGGCCCCGCCCCGGGAAATCCTGGCCCGGCTGCTGGAACACCAGGAATCCCACCGGCAGGCGGAGCTGGACAGCCGTCAGTGTCTGTCCGGTCCCCACAAGGACGATCTGCTGGTGGAGATCGGGGAGCGGAGCGCCCGGACCTATGCCTCTCAGGGGCAGGTGCGAACCGCCGCCCTGTCTTTGAAGCTGGCGCAGCGGGAGATCTTTCAGGAAGAGACGGGGGAGTGGCCGGTCCTGCTGCTGGACGATGTGCTCTCGGAGCTGGATTCCAAGCGGCAGTCCTTTGTGCTGAACCACATCCAGGGGGGGCAGATTTTCATCACCTGCTGCGAAGAGGAAAAGCTGGAAGGGTTGGAACAGGGGGCCAGTTTCCACATTCAGGGGGGAACCCTGGTCTGAAACCCCGGCGGAGGGGGACAATCAAAGAGAGGATTCTCCCGATTTTCTCAAATAGAAGGAGTTACTATGCCCATCGTCATCGGAATTTTTGGCCTGATCCCTCTGCTGCTGGGCCTGGTGCTGGAGTACCTGTGCTGCCGACTGCCGAAAAAGCGGAAGGCATGGCGCTTCCTCCCCCCTGCTCTGACAGTTCTCTTCGCGGCTGTCGCCGTCTGGGGGAGGCTGAATAACTGGGAGTCGGAAGACGTCTCCCCCGTTACCCAGCTGATGTTTTTTCCCGGAGTTTCCACAGTCTGTCTGCTTCTGGGCTGTCTGCTGGGCTGGCGGTTCTGGAGGCGGCGCTGGGGTCCCCGGGTGGTGGATGCGCCGTGAGGAGGAAAGAATATGTATCTGTACCTAGGCCAGTCCACGGTTATCCCATTTCAGGAGATTATGGGAATCTTTGATCTGGACAATGCCAGCTGGGCCTATAAAACCCGGGAATTTCTGGAGCGTGCGGAACGGGAGGGGCGGGCTGTCTGGCTCACCGACGATCTGCCCCGCTCGGTTGTAGTGGCGGATCGGCGGGGAGGCGGGACGCAGGTCTACTTCTCCCCTTTCTCCTCGGCCACGCTGCGGGGCCGGGCAGAGCGGGGCGCGTGGGAGCCATAGGAAAAGACGAGAAAACACAGAAAAATGCAGAAGGCAGAATGCAGAAGAAAGGCCGGAAAAGTAGAATCGTCAGATTCTGCACTCTGCCTTCTGCATTGGGAAACATGGAGGTAATTATGGCAGAAGAACTGGAACTGACCACAACCCAGGTGGAGCATGAGTACGGAGGATCTGAGATTCAGGTGCTGGAGGGACTGGAGGCGGTGCGCAAGCGCCCCGGCATGTATATCGGTTCCACCAGCGAGTCGGGTCTGCACCATCTGGTATACGAGATCGTGGACAACTCCATCGACGAGGCCCTGGCGGGCTACTGTACCGACATCACGGTGACCATTAACCCGGGAAATACCATCACCGTCACCGACAACGGCCGGGGCATCCCGGTGGACATTCAGCCTCAGACCGGCCGGCCCGCCCTGGAGGTGGTCTTCACCATTCTCCACGCCGGCGGCAAGTTCGGCGGCGGCGGGTACAAGGTGTCCGGCGGCCTTCACGGCGTGGGCGCC
>CALWVX010000037.1 GCA_944385065.1 uncultured Oscillospiraceae bacterium
GGTGTACTGCTCCAGCTCGTCCCGGCCGGCCCCGGCCCGCTCCCGGCTCAGGTACTCCCGGGACATCTGGTTCTTCAAAATGCGCACCGGGGCGTTCACCGAACGGCCGGTGACCACCGTGTCGCTGTCCTTGGCCTTCAGCACGGCCTGCTTGTAGTTGTCATGGATGGGGCACTCCTCGCTCACCAGCAGACAGGTGCCCACCTGGGCCCCGCAGGCCCCCAGGGCGAAGGCCGCGGCCAGCTGCCGGCCGCTGGCAATGCCGCCGGCGGCGATGACGGGCAGATCGGTGCAGTCGCACACCTGGGGCACCAGAGCCATGGTGGTCAGCTCTCCCACATGGCCGCCGCTCTCGGTGCCCTCGGCGATGAAGCCGTCCACCCCCAGGGGGGCCAGACGCTTGACCAGGGTGGTGGCCGCGATGACGGGGAATACCTTGATCCCGGCCTCTTTCCAGGCGGGGATATACTGGCTGGGCACACCGGCTCCGGTGGTGACGATCTTCACGCCCTCCTCCACCACCACCTTGGCGATCTCCAGGGCGGCGGGGTTCATGAGCATGATGTTCACGCCGAAGGGCTTGTCCGTCAGAGCCTTGCACCGGCGGATGTGGTCCCGGACGCTCTCCGCGTCCATGCCGCCCGCCCCGATCAGGCCCAGGGCCCCGGCGTTGGACACGGCGGCGGCAAACTCGCCGGTGGCGATGTTGGCCATGCCGCCCTGAATAATGGGGAACTCGGTCCCCAGCAGCTCGTTGAGTCTCATGTCGATCTTCTCCTTACCATTTGAACAGCGTGCCCGCCCAGGTCAGGCCGCCGCCGAAGCCCACGGCAAGCACCCGCATTCCCGGCTTCAGCTCGCCGGCCTGCGCCAGCTCGTCCAGGGCGATGGGAATGCTGGCCGCCGAGGTATTGCCGTACCGCTCCATATTTTTATAAAACAGCCCCTCCCGGGCGCCCAGCTTTTTCGCCACATGGTCCAGAATCCGGCCGTTGGCCTGGTGACAGATCACCCAGTCCAGGTCGTTGAGGGCGCAGCCCTCCGCCTCCAGCAGCTGGCGGATGGATTTCTCCACCACCTCCACCGCAAAGCGGAACACGGCGCGGCCGTCCATATAGAGCAGCGTGGGATCCGGGCCCGGGCCCAGGGCGTGAATGGTGTCCCAGTCCCCCCGGCTGCCCGTCACCGTGTGCCAGACGGCGTCCTCCTGCCGCTCCATGACCACCGCGCCCGCCCCGTCTCCGAAGAGGATAAAGGTGCTCCGGTCGTTCCGGTCGGCCACCCGGCTGATGACCTCGCAGCCGATCAGCAGGGCGTAGGGCCTGGGGGCGTCGGCCAGCAGGGCGTGGGCCGTCTTCATGCCGTAGAGAAACCCGGCGCAGGCGGCGTTCAGGTCAAAGCAGATGGTGTCCTCCTGCAGCCCCAGCCGCTTCTGCATCTGGCAGGCGGTGGAGGGGGTGGCAAAGTCGGGGGTGAAGGTGGCCACCAGGCAGACCCCGATGTCCTCCGGCTTCAGCCCGGCGCGCTCCATGGCCTGCCGGGCGGCCTGTTCGGCCAGGTCCGCCCCCCGCTCTCCCTGGCAGTAGTATCGGCTGTGGATGCCGGTGCGG
Organism: uncultured Oscillospiraceae bacterium; assembly: GCA_944385065.1. Classification (GTDB taxonomy): domain Bacteria; phylum Bacillota; class Clostridia; order Oscillospirales; family Oscillospiraceae; genus Lawsonibacter. The sequence goes on from CALWVX010000037.1 coordinate 1,611, forward strand.
GTGAAAATCCACTCGTCGCTGGTCTCCACCATGCTGCACATGTCTTCGTTGGTGACCACCCGGCTGGGCATTGCCCGCCCGGTGGCCAGAATATGGGGTGCGCTCATGCTTCCTCCTCTCCGGCGGCGGGCAGATCCCGCCCCATCGCCCGGAACATCTGATACCGCTGCTGGACCAGCACCCGGGGGCTGAGTTTGTCCAGGGCGGCCAGCTCCTTGCGCAGGGCGGCGTCCACCGTGCGGAAGGTGGCCTCCCAATCGGTGTGGGCGCCCCCTTCGGGCTCCCGCAGGACCCCCTGGACGATGCCGCCCCGGCGCAGGTCCTGGGCGGTCAGCTTCATCACGGCGCAGGCCTCCCCGCTGCGGGAGGAGTCCTTCCACAGGATGGAGGCAAACCCCTCGGGGGAGAGCACCGAGTACACCGCGTGCTCCAGCATGAGCACCCGGTTGGCCACTCCCAGAGCCAGCGCCCCGCCGCTGCTCCCCTCGCCGGTGACAACGGCGATGGTGGGCACGGTGAGGGAACTCATCAGGGCCAGGCACCGGGCAATGGCCTCTCCCTGTCCCCGCTCTTCCGCCTCTTTTCCCGGGTAGGCCCCCGGGGTGTCAATAAACGTGATAATGGGCCGGCCGAACTTCTCCGCCTGCTTCATCAGCCGCTGGGCCTTGCGGTAGCCCTCGGGCCCGGGCATGCCGAAGTTGCAGGTGAGGTTCTCCTCCAGATTCTTTCCCTTCCGGTGCCCGACAATGGTCACCGGGCGGCCGTGAAAGCGGGCGATGCCGCCCAGAATGCTGGCGTCCTCCCGGCACAGCCGGTCCCCCCGCTGCTCGAAGAAGTCGGTGAACAGGGCCTGGATAAAGTCCGCGGTGCCCGGGCGCTCCGGGTTGCGGGCCAGCTTGACCTTTTCCTCCGGTGTATAGGCGCTCATGTCCGTCCCCCCTTCTCATGCAGGGCCAGCAGCTGGGAGAGCACCTGCCGCCACTGACTTCTGGGCACGATCTGGTCCAGGAATCCGTGGTCCAGCAGATACTCCGCGCGCTGAAAGCCCTCGGGCAGCTTCTCGCCGATGGTCTGCTCGATGACCCGGGGACCGGCAAACCCGATCAGCGCCCCGGGTTCGGCCAGCATGATGTCCCCCAGGGAGGCAAAGCTGGCCGTCACCCCGCCGGTGGTGGGGTGGGTCAGGCAGGAGATGTAAAGCCCGCCCTTCTCCTGAAAGCGCTGGATGGCGGCGGCGGTCTTGGCCATCTGCATGAGGGAGAAGATCCCCTCCTGCATCCGGGCCCCGCCGCTGGCGGCAAACAGGATCAGGGGCAGCTTGTGCCGCTGGGCGTACTCGGCGGCCCGGGTGACCTTCTCCCCCACCGCCGTGCCCATGCTGGCCATGATAAAGCGGCTGTCCATCACGCCGAAAACCGCCCTGTGTCCCTCAATGGACCCCAGTGCGGTTACAACGGCGTCGTTCAGCCCGGTCTCCTCCTGGGTGGCGCGCAGCTTGGCGGGATAGCCGGGGAACCCCAGGGGGTTGGCCGGCTGGAGCTTCTCGTCCAGCTCCTGGAAGGTGCCCGGGTCCAGAATCAGGGACAGCCGGTAGTATGCCCCGATGGGGGCGTGCCAGCCGCACTTGGGGCACACCTGATCGCTGCGGTTCCAGTCCAGCGCGGAGCTCTCCGCCCCGCAGTTCCTGCAGGCAACCCGGCGGCCGGCGGCCACCTTTCCCTCCCGCATGGCCTGATAGGTCAGCAGCCGGTCTCTCCGGCGGGCAAAAAACTGGTTCATTCCTCCCCCTCCCTGTCATCTGTCAAGCGCTCACAGGTCCGGGCCAGCTCCAGCAGCCGGTCCAGATTCTGATCCAGATAGCCGGTGTCGTACTCTCCCCGGACAAAATCGGCGTCGTGCATAATCAAATGGGCCAGCGAGGCGTTGGTGGGATACCCCTCGATGACCAGCTCCTCCAGGCACCGGCGCATGCGCCGAACAGCGTCCAGGCGGGTGGGCGCCCAGGCGAGCACCTTGGCCACCAGAGAGTCGTAATAGGGAGACACCTCGTACCCCGGATACAGGGCCGTATCCACCCGCACGCCGGGCCCGCCGGGCAGGTGGAGGAACTCCGTCTTCCCCGGGCAGGGCCGGAACCCGTGCTCCGGGTCCTCGGCGTTGATCCGGCACTCGATGGCGTGGCCGTGGGGCTCCACCTGCTCCTGGGTGAAGGACAGGGGGAGGCCGGCCGCCACCCGCAGCTGCTCCCGGACCAGGTCGATGCCGGTGACCAGCTCGGTGACCGGGTGCTCCACCTGGATGCGGGTATTCATCTCGATAAAATAAAACTGGCCGTCGGGGGCCAGGACAAATTCCACCGTCCCCGCGCCCACATAGCCGGCGGCCTTCGCCACCGCCACCGCGGCCCGGCCCATCTCATCCCGCAGCTGGGGGGTGAGGGCCCGGGAGGGAGACTCCTCGATCAGCTTCTGCCGGCGGCGCTGGATGGAGCAGTCCCGCTCCCCCAGGTGCACCACATGGCCCTGCTGATCGCCCATAATCTGAAATTCAATGTGCCGGGGGTTGAGGACCAGCTTCTCCAGGTACATCTCCCCGTCGCCGAAACAGGCCACGGCCTCGGCCTGGGCGGCGGCGAATGCCTCCTTGCAGCCCTCGGGCCCGTTCACCTGTCTCATGCCCCGGCCTCCGCCGCCGGCGGACGCCTTCAGCAGCACGGGCCAGCCCACCCGGTCCCCCAGCGTTTTGGCCTGCCGGGCGTTCTTCACCGCTCCGTCCGAGCCCGGAACCACCGGCACGCCGGCCGACTGGGCCAGAGCGCGGGCGGCCGACTTGCTGCCCAGCTTCCGGATCACGTCGCCGGAGGGGCCGATATACTTCAGCCCCGCCTCCGCCACCCGGTCGGCAAACTCGGGGTTCTCCGAGAGAAAGCCGTACCCCGGGTGGACGGCGTCGCAGCCCGTCGCCCGGGCCGCCGAGAGCAGCGCCTCCTGATTGAGGTAGCTCTCCGCCGCCTTAGCCGGGCCGATGCAGATGGCCCGGGTGGCCAGCTGGGCGTGGATGGCGTTCTCGTCGGCGGCGGAGTAGACCGCCACCGTCTCGATGCCAAGCTCCCGGCAGGCCCGGATCACCCGCAGGGCGATTTCCCCCCGGTTTGCCACCAGAACACGCTTCAGCATGGCTTACACCCTCCGCACGCGGAACAGGGGCTGACCGTAGCCCACCGCGCTGTCGTTGTCCGCCAGAATCTCCTCCACCACGCAGTCGGCGGGGGCGGGGATCTCGCTCATCATCTTCATGGCCTCAATCAGGCACATGGTCTCCCCCTTTTTCACCTGCTTGCCCACGGTGACAAAAGGCGCCGCTCCCGGCTCAGAGGCGGCGTAGAAGGTGCCCACCAGGGGGGCGGTGACCAGCTCTCCCTCCTGCGCCCCGGCCTGGGGAGCGGCCTGCTCCGCCGGCACGGGGGCCGCCGGAGCGGCAGGGGCGGCGGGGGCGGCCGCGGTCAGCTCCCGGCACAGGACCACGGACTCGTCCTCCCGGGTCCACTCCAGCCGGGTCAGGCCGCTGGCCTGAAACCGCCCCATCAGTTCATAGATCTGCTCAAGCTCCATACACGCGCTCGGCCTTTCTTACTGCTTCTGGCTGTTCAGATAGTCGATAATATCCTGAACGGTCTTGATCTTCTCCATATCCTCGTCGGCAATGCCCACGCCGAAGGCCTCCTCAAAGGCCATGGACAGCTCCACCGCCTCCAGGGAGTCGGCCTCCAGGTCCTCGAACAGGTTGGTCTCAGGCTTCACATCGTCCTGGTCGCAGCTGATGGTGTTGACAATAATATCCCGAACATTCTCAAAGGTGATCTCCATAGGTAAACGCTCCCTTTCATATTTCGACTTTTTTCTCAAGCATTTTATCTAAAATATTTGAACTAAAATGCTCGATAGTATTATATCGGGCCGCAGGGAAAAGTCAAGTCCCATTCTCTCTGGCAGACTCCCAAATTTCCCCCGCGGCCCTGTGCGCTTTTCTCTCAATTCCACAGAAATATTCCCCGGCCCGTCTCAGTTCCAGGCCCGGAAGAACCGGATCGCCTCCTCCAGCAGGGGGGAGGCGGCGTCCCGCCGCCAGGCCACCCCCACCTCCTTTAAAATAGGCTCCTTCAGCTTCAGCTCCACCACGCCGTCCACCGAGTGGGACTTGAACTCCTCCGAGGGGAGAAAGGCCACCCCCAGCCCGCCCCGGACCATGTACAGTCCGGTGGTGGGGCTGCCGGAACGGCAGACGATGTTGGGCTCGAACCCGGCCAGACGGCAGGCCTCCAGACACAGCTGGGCGGCCACCTGCCCCGTCTGGTGGAAGATGAAGCGCTCGCCGCGCAGGTCCCGGAGGCTGACCTCCCCCGCCCGGGCCATGGGGTGAAGCCGGGGGACCGCCAGGGAATAGCGGTCCTCCCCCAGCTTGACAAACTCCAGCCCGGCGGGCAGGCCCCCCGCGGGCCGGTTCACAAAGGCCAGATCCATCCGCCGCTCCACCAGCGCGTCGGCCAGGCGGTAGGTGCCGTCCTGCACAATGTTGACTGAGATATCCGGGTAGCTGCTGCAGAAGGCGGACAGCATGTCGCCGAAGTCGATGCACTGCAGACTGGTGATGATCCCCAGCGTGAGATTACCCTTGCGCAGGCCGGCGTACAGGGCCATCTCCTCCTGCAGGGCCTGGGCCCCCCGCAGGATCTCCCGGGCCCGGGAGACAAACTCCCGACCCGCCTGGGTGAGCGAGGCCCCTCTGGGTCCCCGGTCAAACAGCGTCACCCCCAGCTCCCGCTCCAGCCGGGCGATCTGCTGGGACAGCGCCGGCTGCCCCACATGGCAGCTCTGGGCCGCCAGCGAGAAGTTTCCCGCGTCGGCCACCGCCAGCACATAGCTCATGGTGTTCAGGTCCATGGTGTCACCTCTTGAAAATAGTCGTGCCATATCCCCGCCGCGGCGGGGTCCAAACCAGTCCCGGCTCCCTCACAGCCCCTGTATTTTCCCCTGAATCAGCTTGCCCACCGCGTCGGCAAACCAGCCCACGGAGGGGATGCGCACCAGATCCCGGCCGTAGATCTCCCGGGCGCCGGGCAGCTCCCGGTCGCTGCCGGTGAAGATGCACACCGGAGCCAGCCCGCGCTTTCGCAGCGCGCCCGCCTCGGCGGCGGCGTCCTTCACCCCCAGCTTCCCCCCATAGTCCCGTCCCCCCGGGAGCAGTCCCTCCCTGGGGATCTTCTGGTCGTCGTTGGGGTTGGCGTCGGACAGGAGAATGAGCAGCCGGTGGTCCGCCTGCTCCCGCTCCATCAGCCACCCCATGGCCCGCATGGCCAGACCGTCCCGGTTCCACCCGGCGGACACATAGTCGAAAATGGCGTCGTTTTTCTCCGCCTCCTGATAATCCCGAAACACCCGCAGCACGGTGCACCCGCTCACCGAGCAGAAGGAGGACACCCGCACCGGGATCTGACACCGGGTGAGGGCGGCGGCAATCAGATAGGCCTGGGTGGACAGCTTCTCCTGCTGCTGATTCTGGGAGGCCGAGCCGTCCAGCAGAATGTCCACCGACAGGTCCCCCAGCTCGCTGCGCCGCCGCTGGGAGAACACCCGGCTGTCCTGCAGCGCCTCCGCCCGCCAGGCCAGGGAGGGGCGCAGCGTTCCCGCCCGGGTCCGGCTGTCGGTGACGTCCGACTGGAGCAGAATGGTATTCTGCAGCTGCTGGGCCAGCTGGGCGAGGATATGCTGGTTCTGCACCAGGCGGGCCTGATAGTAGGCCCGGTTCTTCTCCCTCTGTGCCTGAAACACCCCCCGCTCCCAGGCGGTCTGCCCGTCCACCTCCCGGGCGGGCAGCACCCCCCGGGTGAAGTGGAGGCGGCAGTTTTTGTGGCTGCCGGTGCACAGGGCCTTCTCGGCCGCCGCCGTCTCCGCCGGAGGAAACATGGACACCCCGAAGCAGTTCTCCACATAGCGGCGCAGCGTCTCCTCCCGAGTCCGGCCCTGCCCCAGGCGGAGCAGCAGCTTCTTCTGCCAGAAAAAGCGCCTGCCCTCCTCCACGGGCCCGCCCCCGGGCTCCCCCAGGCGGCGCAGGGCATTGCCGCTGACCAGACCGCCCCGCTTTTTCCCCTTCTGGAGGATGTCCCGGCCGGCGAAGGCGGCCCACTGCCGGTCGGTGACGCTCCTCCGGGCCCGCTTGAACCACTTGTGGAGGAGGGCCTCCATCCGGCTGCACAGCTCCGCCTCCGAGGCGGAGGGCGGAAAGGTCAGGTCGTCCAGCACTCCCTTCTCCCAGGTGTCCTCCCGGGCGGGCTCTCCCAGAGCCCGGCGGTACCACAGCCAGCGCAGATTGGCAATGCCCTCCCGCTCTGCCTCCTTCCGGGGCTGGGAGACCACCTGGAGGGCGTACTGCCGGCGCAGCTCCTCCAGAACAGGCCGGTCCCCCGCCGCCCGCCGGAACGCCGCCCCCTCCAGCCCCAGCCAGAACAGGTCGGTGTAAAAGGCCCCGCTGGTCTGGCTCTGGAAGGTGTTGAACAGGGGCCGGAGCTTTTCATAGTCATAGAACCGATACACCAGACCGATGACGGTGTTGAAATACAGGTCCGCCCCGCCGTCCGGGCCGTACATCTGAAAGTCGGAGCGCAGGCTGTAATTTCCCGCCCCGTTCCAGAACTGGTTTTCCGCCCGGCGGCTCTCCATGTCTTCCCGGTCCATCCCTTATCCCTCAAACAGCCTGGAGCGGTCCGCGTCTTTGGGAATGCGGGCCCACACCGCGTCGGCCACCAGCTGCCGCTCGAAGGGGTCGAAGGCCTTGTTGACGATGCCCAGCTCCAGGGCCTGCCCCGAGGGGATGCCCTTCTCCATCAGGTGCAGGGCGGACAGCAGTCCCCGCAGGTCCAGGGCCTTGGTGGAGATCTCCGAGCTGTCGCACTTCCGGCGCAGGTCGCCGAACAGGGCGGCAAACTGCTCCACCCAGGTGTGCTTCATCTGGGGGAAGCCCCGCAGCAGCAGCTTCTCCAGATTCTCCGGGGAGATCACCGGCATGTCCATGACCACAAACCGGGACACCAGGGCCTCGTTCAGCTCCCGGGTGCCCGCGTAGCCGTAGTTCATGGTGCCGATGAAGCGGGCGGCGTCATCCAATAAAATCCGGTCGTACCCGGGCACGTCGATGACCCGCCGGAAGTCCAATGTGGCGTGGAGGACGGCCAGGGCCTCGTTCTTGGCCATGTTCACCTCGTCCAGCACCCCGAAGCCCCCCAGCCTGGCGCATTGGGAGATGGGGCCCTCCCGGAAGACCACCTCCCCGTTTTTCAGGGTGTCCGCCCCCACCAGGGCGGCGGCGTCCACATTCACATACATAGACACGTCCCAGCTGGGACGGCCGAAGGCGGCGGCCAGATTTTCCGCCAGCACGTTCTTCCCCGTGGCCTTGGGCCCGGCCAGCAGCAGGTGCTGCCCGCACAGCAGGGCGGCGGCCGCCCCCTCCCAGATCTCTTTTCCGTAGTATAAGAAGCGGGGGACGGGGACCCGGCCCCGGGCCTCCTCCGGCACCGGGTGGGCGCACCGGAAGGCCTTGATCTCCTCCAGCAGTCCCCTGTCCACGCCCTCGTCTTCCAGTTCTTTCCAAATATCCATCTCTGTTTCCCTCCGCAGAATTCTTGGCCTGACTATTGTACAATCTCAGCGGGAAATCTGCAAGAGAGCCCGGCCAAAACCGGCCCGCGCACCGGCCGGGCCAACCGCCGGGAACTAATCCCTCCCGCGGTCCAGGCTCCACGCTTTGATCTTCTCCCGGATTGTCTGTTCCTGGGCGTCCTGCCAGCGCGCAAAGTACCGCCTGCCCTTCTCCGCGCTTGCGCCGGTGGGGTCCCCGATCACCCCGATCTCGCTGACAGACCGGACGCCGTCCCGGAAAAACCGCTCCAGCAGCTCGCCGGTCAGCGCCCCCACCAGCCCCTTCTGCAGACAGTCCCTCCTGACATAGCTCTCATCCAGCATCATCATCATGGACGTCTCCCAGTCACAGGCGTGGCCGCCGCAGGTGCCGCTCGGCTGTCCTTCCATCCGGTCCATCTCCATCAGCAGCTCGTCCAGCTCGTCCAGGCTGCTGCCCGTCACGATGCAGACCTGGGGGTATACCTCCCCCTGCTGCCGCGCGATCTCCTCCAGCGCGCCGAAATTCCCCCCGTGGGAGGACGACAGGATGATAGTCCGGAACCCGTGCCGCACATACGCCGCGACATAGTCCTCCACCACCCCGCGGAACACCTCGGGGCGCAGGGTCAGGCTCCCGGGAAAGCCCATGTGGTGGGCGGAGAGCCCGGGTCTGATCACCGGGGCGACCAGCGTATGCCCCAGCCGCCGCGCCAGGTCCACCGCCTCCGCATAGCCCAGGACGGTGTCGGTCATTTCCGGCAGCGCGGGCCCGTGCTGCTCGATGGACGCCGCGAAAATCAGGACGGAATCGTACCCGTTCTTTCCGGCCTCGTCAATTTCCCTCCAGGTCATTTCCTCCAGCAGTAAGGTATCCATATGTTCCCTCCTTGTCTCAAGCTGTCCGCCTCTCAGAGCGCCAGTTCTCTGCCCAGGCCCCGGGCCTGGGCCAGCTCCGTCACCCGGGCGGCCACTCTCAGATCCTGCAGCGCGATTCCCGTGCTGTCGAAGACCGTGATCTCGTCGTCCCGCTCCCGGCCGGCCGCCCTGCCCAGGATCACATCCCCCAGCTCCACGATGCGCTCCGGCGGGAGCAGCCCCTGCCGGACCGCCTTCTCGCACTCTCCCACCGCAATCACCTGCTTCCGGTCGTCGCAAAAGACTCTGGCCCGGCACAGCAGAGCCTCCTCCAGCTCCTGCTTGCCCTCCATGTCCGAACCGATGCAGGAGAGGTGGGTGCCCGGCTTTACCCACTCGCTCCGGATCAGGGCCGACCTGGAGGGCGTGGCCGTCAGGATAATGTCCGCGCGCTCCGCCGCCGTCTTCAGGTCCTCCGCCTCCAGAAGCTCCACGTCCGCCGGGACGTTCCCCCTGATCCGGGCGAGGAAGGGGGCCACCTTGTGGGGGGAATGGGGGTTGGCAACCAGAATTTGTTTGAGATGCTTCATCACCCGCAGGGTCGCGTCCAGCAAAACCGGCCCCTGGGCGCCCGTCCCTACCAGAAGCAGGACTTCCGACTCCGGCCGCGCCAGATACTTGCAGCCCACGGCCCCCGCCGCCCCCGTCCTCATGTTGGTAATCAGGCCGCCGTCCATCATGCTCTTCAGCATCCCGGTGGCCCGGTCAAAAATCAGGATGGTCCCTGTCAGCCGCGGCAGATTCCGCTCGCTGTTTCCCGCGAACGCGCTGACCAGCTTCATGCCGAAAATTCCCGCCCCGTCCATGCTGCCGCTTTTGATGTCAAACTCTGAAACTCCGTCTTCAAAGGAATGGCACACGATGGGAAACAGCTCCGCCAGATTGCTGCACTTGTCCGCATACGCCTGTTCCACCGCCTCCACCACCATGTCCATCTCCAGCACGGAGGCGATCTCCTCTTCGTTGAGAACTGTGAACCGATTCATCTCTTTCCCGCTCCCTTTCTCCCCGGCCCGTCCCTGTTTTTTCAGCGTTCCGGGGCTTTTTATCACATCCACACCATACACTTCCGACGGTCTTTTGTCAAGAAAGCGGGAAGACGGCCGCCCCGCTCCGGCCACGGCAGCGGCCACAAATTTTTTACAAATCTTTTCAGGACCGTTTCAAGAACGGATGATAAACTGACCCCATTCCAAACAGAAAGGGGTCATGACAATGGCTCATAAGAAATACGCAATTCCCGCCCTGCTGACGGCTGCGGCGCTGCTGTCCTCTCTGGCCGCCTGCGGCGCCGATACGGCTCAGGCCGGCAGCCAGAGCTCCGGTGGAGAGGATGAGCGGACCCTGGTCCTGTCCCAGGATCAGGTCACCCTGGACGGCCAGGTCCTTTCGGAGGGAGAGGACGGCGCGGTCACCCTCA
>CALWVX010000038.1 GCA_944385065.1 uncultured Oscillospiraceae bacterium
CGCCCCCTCATCGGGGTGGTCTGCTCCTACAATGAGATCGTCCCCGGCCACATGAATCTGGACAAGATCGCCGAGGCGGTGAAGGCCGGCGTCCGGGCCGCCGGCGGCACCCCGGTGGAGTTCCCCGCCATCGCCGTGTGCGACGGCATCGCCATGGGCCACGTGGGCATGAAGTACTCCCTGGTCACCCGGGACCTGATCGCCGACTCCACCGAGGCCATGGCCATGGCCCACCAGTTCGACGGCCTGGTGATGATCCCCAACTGCGACAAGAACGTGCCCGGCCTGCTCATGGCCGCCGCCCGGGTGAACATCCCCACCATCTTCGTCTCCGGCGGGCCTATGATGGCGGGCACCATGAACGACGGCCGCCGCACCTGCCTCTCCCACATGTTTGAGGCGGTGGGCTCCTACTACGCCGGCAAACTGGACGAGGCGGGTCTGGAGGAATATGAGAACAACGCCTGCCCCACCTGCGGCTCCTGCTCCGGCATGTACACCGCCAACTCCATGAACTGCCTCACCGAGGCCATCGGCATGGGCCTGCGGGGCAACGGCACCATTCCCGCCGTGTGGTCGGCCCGGCTCCGGCTGGCCAAGCACGCGGGCATGCAGATCATGGAGCTGGTGGAGAAGAACATCCGCCCCCGGGACATCATGACCGAGGCCGCCTTCCACAACGCGGAGACGGTGGACATGGCCCTGGGCTGCTCCACCAACACCATGCTCCATCTGCCCGCCATCGCCCATGAGTGCGGCATTGAGATCAGCTTTGACATGGCCAATGAGATCTCCTCCAAAACCCCCAACCTGTGCCACCTGGCCCCCGCCGGGGACACCTATATGGAGGACCTGGAGCAGGCGGGCGGCGTGTACGCCGTCATGGCTGAGCTGGCCCAGGCCGGCCTGCTGGACACCAGCCTGATCACCTGCACCGGCAGGACGGTGGCCGAAAATCTGGAGGGCGTGGTCAACCGCAACCCCGAGATCATCCGCCCCCTGGACAACCCCTACTCCAAAACCGGCGGCATCGCGGTGCTCAAGGGCAATCTGGCCCCCGACGGCTGCGTGGTGAAGCAGTCCGCCGTGGCCCCCGAGATGATGGTCCACCAGGGGCCCGCCCGGGTCTTTGACAGCGAGGAGGACGCCATCCGCGCCATTTATGACGGAAAAATCGTGGCCGGCGACGTGGTGGTCATCCGGTATGAGGGCCCCAAGGGCGGCCCCGGCATGCGGGAAATGCTCAACCCCACCTCCGCCATCGCGGGCATGGGCCTGGACAAGGACGTGGCCCTGATCACCGACGGCCGCTTCTCCGGCGCCACCCGGGGAGCCTCCATCGGACATGTGTCCCCCGAGGCGGCCTCCGGCGGCCCCATCGGGCTGGTGGAGGAGGGCGATATGATCGCCATCGACATCCCCAATCACTCCATCACCCTGAAGGTGTCCGACGAGGAGCTGGCTGCCCGGAAGGCCAGGTGGGTGTGCCCCGAACCCAAGATCAAGACGGGCTATCTGGCCCGGTACGCCCGGCTGGTGTCCTCCGCCGACAAGGGCGCGATTTTGGAATAATCTCCCCCAAAGTTGAACAGGTCCCGGCGCAGGAAGCGCCGGGACCTGTTTTGGTTTCATATCTGTTCGCGAAAGGCTGTGCCGTCGGCCGGACCGCCTTATACCTCCATGATGACGGGCAGAATCATGGGGCTGCGCTTGGTCTTCTTGTAGAGATAGCCGGACAGATCGTTCTTGATCTCTCCCTTGATGGCGGCCCAGTCGGTGGCGCTGCGGCTGTCCACATTTCGGATCGCCTCCAGAGCCACCTGGCGCAGCTCCTCCATCAGGCCCTCCGACTCCTTGACATACACAAATCCCCGGGTGATGATGTCGGGCCCGGAGACCAGCTCGCCGGTCTCTCCGGACATGGACAGCACCACCACAATGACGCCGTCCTGGGCCAGGTGCCGCCGGTCCCGCAGGACCACGCTGCCCACATCGCCCACGCCGTAGCCGTCCACAAACACCTGGCCGGCGGTGACCGTGCCGGTGATCTTGGCGGAGTTGGGCGACAGCTCGATCACCTTTCCAATTTCGCTGATGATCACATGGTTGGGCTTCGTCCCCATCTGGCGGGCCAGCTTGGCGTGGAGCTGGAGGTGCCGCTGCTCCCCGTGAACCGGGATAAAGAACTTGGGCCGCACCAGGGCGTGCACGATTTTCAGCTCCTCCTGGCAGGCGTGCCCCGAGACGTGGAGGGTCATCTCCCGCTCGTTCATCACCTCCACCCCCCGGCGGTAGAGCTCATTGATCACGTTGCCGATGGCATTCTCGTTGCCCGGGATGGCGCTGGCGGAGATGATCACCCGGTCGCCGGGGAGCAGGTCCACCTGCCGATGGGTGTTAAACGCCATTCGGGTCAGGGCGGACATGGTCTCTCCCTGGCTGCCGGTGGTGATAATGCACACCCGGTTCTTGGGCAGGGACTTGATCTGATTCAAGTCCATCAGGGTTCCCTCGGGGATGTTCATGTAGCCCAGCTCGGTGGAAACCTTCATGGCGTTCTCCATGCTCCGGCCGGTGACCGCCACCTTTCGGCCATACCGGGCCGCCACGTCGATGATCTGCTGAATGCGGTCCACGTTGGAGGCGAAGGTTGTGACAATGATCCGCTCCTCGCACCCCCGGAACAGGGCGTCAAAGGAGGTGCCCACGCTGCGCTCGCTGCGGGTATAGCCCGGGCGCTCCACATTGGTGGAGTCGCACAGCAGGGCCAGAACTCCCTCCTTGCCCAGCTCTCCCAGCCGGGCCAGGTCCATCATCCCCCCCTGAATGGGGGTGGTGTCGATCTTGAAGTCGCCGGTGTGGACGCATACGCCCACCGGGCATTTGATGGCAAAGGCCACCGCGTCCGCGATGGAGTGGTTCACATGGATGAACTCCACCGAGAACCGCCCGGCCTTGACCACGTCCCCGGCCTCGCAGGTGATCAGCTTGGTCTTGTCCAGCAGCCGGTGCTCCTCCAGCTTCAGCTTGATCAGCCCGGCGGACATGCGGGTGGCGTAGATGGGGGCCTTGATGGACCGCAGCACATAGGGCAGGGCCCCGATATGGTCCTCGTGTCCGTGGGTGATAAAAATGCCCCGGATCTTCTGCTGGTTCTTGATGAGATAGCTCACGTCGGGGATCACCACGTCGATGCCGTACATGTCGTCATCCGGGAAACCCATGCCGCAGTCCACCACAATGATGTCGTTGCCGTACTCATAGACCGTCATGTTCTTGCCGATCTCATTCAGTCCGCCCAGCGAAATAATTTTCAATTTTTCAGCCATAAATACTCCTTTTTCTGCCTCAATTGTTGAAATGGCCGCCCGCCCCTCCGAAAAGGGCGGAGGCCGGTGGAAATGTAGGCGGAAAAGGGCGCAGAAAACCGGCCGTGCCGTCACAGCCCGAATCTCTTCCGGTCTGTGTCTGCGCGGCGGCCGGGGAAAAGGCCGCGCCTACAACGGCCCTGTCTCGCCGTCTCGGCGCGCCGGTGCCTTTCCCCCTGCGCATCCTCTGTCCGCTTGTGTCGGGACTCCGTCCCCGCCTGTGCCACGGTTCTGGCTGCCCGAAAAATATTTAGACGTGCGGAGCGGGTCCTGTCTCCCCGGTTCCGGCCACGTATAAACTATATCAAGTCAGTTTATATTATAGCAGATTTTTCCTGGAAGTAAACCGTTCTTTTCTCCGAAACATCAGGGGACCTGTTTGTCCTCCTCTTGTGCACAACGCCCAGACAATTCCCGATCCACCTGGGCCGCCCAATGGGCAAACCGGTCGCACAGTTCGGCGGCCAGCTCCAGATCGGGCCCCTCCGCCAGCACCCGCAGAATGGGCCGGCGGTTCGCCGGGGACAGGTACACCCACCCATCCCCGGTGCGCAGGCGCAGCCCCGGCCCCTCCCTCCGGCTCCCCGGCGCCTCCGCCAGGGCGGAGAGCACCTGATCTCCGCCGGCCGCCAGGGGCACCTCCCGGCGCCACGCGGAAAAGCGGGGCGTCTTGGCCACCAGCCGTTCCAGCCGCTGTCCGGCCACCGCCATGCGGGAGCACAGGCGGACGGCGGCGGCGGGAGCCTGTCCCATCCAGGGCTGGGCCGCGGCCAGCCTCCGGGCCTCGGTTCCGTCCCGCCCCAGCCGCAGGACCGTCCCCCCATAGCCGGAGGCCACCAATTCGGCGGCGGCGCTGGCGCCCGGAGAAACTGCCGCCCGCCCCGCGCCGTTTTCCATCTCAATAAGGACCAATACGGCAAGCAGCTGGCCTGAATCCACCACCACCCCCCGCTCGTCCCGGGCGGTGAGGCCGAATCCTCCCCGCTCCCCACGAAACGCTGGGATTCCGGGCCGCCAGCTCTCCTCCAGGGTGCATCCCATGGCCGTCAGAGCCGCGCGGATCGCCCGATCCTGGGCTGTGGCCCGCCCCACTGCCGCCGTGACCCGGCGCAGGGCGGGGCGGCGCAGCCTGGCCCGCTCCGCCGTCCAGGCCGCCCAATCCTGACAGGTGAGTCCCGCGTCCGCCTCCCGCCCCGGAGCGACCTCCTCTGACAGGATGGGAACCTCTCCATTCCAGGCGGCCTCCAGCCGTCTGAGCAGCTCTCCCTGGGGCGGAAGGCCGTCCGCCCCAAACAGGTAAAGGCTGATCCGCCCGCGCTCCTCCTCCACAAAGAGGACGGCGGGCAGCCCCAGCTGCACGCCGGCCCCGGCACACTGGACCGGACTGTCCAGCTTCAGCCGAAGGGCCTGTCCCCCCGCCGCGGTGATCCCCCCGCGGACGGCCTGTGCCAGCGACTCGGCCGCCTGTACGGGCGTGCACCCCACGCCGATCCGCCCCTCTGCCGCCAGCGCCCGCCCAAGGCCCTCCAGCGTCCCGGGATCCATTCCCCGCTCTCCGCTCCAATCCGGCACGGTCCCGCCCCCTTTCCGTCTCCTAGTATGTCCCGGCGGGCCGCCTTCATCCCTCTTGCGCCCGCCTTCTCCCCGTGGTATGATGGCGGAGAGGCAAAGTACGGTTTATGGGACTTGATCTCTGATACACTTAAGCCGCAGAGAGAGAAAAAGGAGGCGCCTTTCCATGGCAAAAAGCCCCAACCAGAAGACCAAGCTGCTCCATCTGGCCCAGATTCTGCTCCGGCAGACCGACGAAGAGCACCCGCTTACCGTGGCCCAGATCATCCAGGAGCTGGCCCGCTGCGACATCAAAGCCGAGCGCAAAAGCGTGTACGACGACCTGGAGGCCCTGCGCCTGTTCGGCCTGGACGTCCAGTCCCGGAAGGGAAAGGCGCCCGGCTGGTTTATCGGCGGGCGGGAATTTGAGCTGCCCGAGGTGAAGCTGCTCATGGACGCGGTCCAGTCCTCCCGCTTTATCACCCAGAAAAAAAGCGACACCCTGATCCGCAAGCTGGAGAGTTTGGCCAGCGTCCATCAGGCCCGGCAGCTCCAGCGGCAGGTGTATGTGTCCGGTCGGATCAAGGTCATGAACGAGAGCATCTACTATAATGTGGACAAGCTCCACACCGCAATCGCCGGACAGCGGGCCATCACCTTCAAGTACTTCGACTATGACATCGACCGGCGCAAGGTATTCCACCGGGACGGACGCCGGTATGTGGTCTCCCCCTATGGGCTGATCTGGAACAACGAAAATTACTATCTGGTGGCCTTTGACCACACGCACCGGGACATGCGCCACTACCGGGTGGACAAGATGACCGAGATCGCCGTCACCTGTCTGGCCCGGGAGGGGACGGATCAGTATCCGGACTTTCAGCTGGCCCAGTACGGACAGAAGCACTTCGGCATGTACAGCGGACGGGAGGTGAACGTCACGCTCCGGGGCCGCCGGGACAAGGCCGGACTGGTGTGGGACCGCTTCGGGCAGGACGTCATCCTGGTCCCGGACGGAGAGGAGCACTTCACCGTCACCCTCCCGGTGGTCATGAGCCCCCAGTTCTTCGGCTGGCTGTTCGGGCTGGAGGGCAGTCTGACCATCATTGCGCCCCACGAGGCGGTCTTCGCCTATCGCCAGCGGCTGCTGGGCGCGCTGGAGACGGCAAACGAATCAAAGACATAAAAAAGCGGCCCATCCGGTTGGATGGGCCGCTTCCGCTTGCGCTCGGTCCGCCTGATTACTCCGCGGAAATCATATAGTAGTAGACGGGCTGTCCGCCGGACAGCAGCGTAATCTCCGCCTTGGGACAGGCCCGGACAAAGATGTCCTCGGCTCGGCGGGCCTGCTCCTCCGTCACATCCTCGCCGTAGAAGATGGAGATAAACTCGGCCTGCTGATGGCTGTCCGAATGGGCCAGCCGGTCCAGAATCTCATCCAGCTCTCGGGCGGTCCCGAACAGCTGGTGCTCCTCCAGGGCGAGGTAATCCCCCTGCTTGATGGCAAAGCCGTCGAAATCGGAGTCCCGGGCGGCATAGGTCACCTCGCTGGTGTGCACATGGGCAAAGCCCTGGATCATGGCGGCGGTATTCTCCTCCTCGGTTGCATCCGGGTCGGCGCACAGCATGGCCGAGATACCCTGGGGCACCGTCTTGGTGGGGAGGACCACCACCTTTTTGCCCTCACACAGCCGCTGACACTGTTCGGCGGCCATGATGATATTCTTATTGTTGGGCAGAACATAGACGATCTCCGCGGGGGTGCGCTCCACTTCCCGCAGAATATCCTCGGTGGAGGGGTTCATGGTCTGCCCGCCCCCCACCAGTCCGTCCACTCCCAGGTCCCGGAACACGGCCTCCAGCCCCGCTCCGGCACAGACGGCCACATAGCCGAACTTCTTCTCCGGCTGGGCCGGGGCGGACTGATCGCAGCCGCTCTCTCCGGCCTCCAGCTCCGCCTCCACCTGCTCCAGATCGTCCGTGCTCTGCACATGGCGGCCGGCGGCCAGATCGTCCGCCTGGGTGCGCATGTTTTCGATCTTGGCCAGCTCCAGCGTGCCGTACTTCTGGGCCTCGGTCAGAGCCTGGCCGGGGATGTTGGTATGGACGTGAACCTTGAACGCCTCGTCGTCCTCGCCGATGACCAGGCTGTCGCCGATACTGTTGAGATAGGTGCGGAAGGGCTCCAGATTCACGTTCTCCCGGCTCTTGCGCACAATGAACACCGTGTCAAAGGCAAAGGTGATCTCCTCCGCGGACATGGTCACAAAGTCGGCCTTGTCGGCGGTCTCCTGAGACTCTCCGCCCTCTGCCTCGGGCATGGGCAGGCCCCGCAGTTCGTCCAGCATTCCCTGGAGGATCACCAGGAACCCCTTGCCCCCCGCGTCCACCACGCCGGCCTTCTTCAGCACCGGATTCTGGTTGACCGTGTTGGCCAGGGCCTCCTGCCCCTCCTGGATGGCGGCCTCCAGTACCTGCTCCACGCAGTTGTCCTCCCGGGCATAGCCCGCAGCCCGGGCGGCAGACAAGCGGGAGACGGTGAGAATGGTGCCCTCGGCCGGCTTCATCACCGCCTTATAGGCGGCGGCTACCCCGAAATCCAGGGCGATGGCCAGATCGCGGCCGTCAATGGTCTGTTTATCCTTCACCGCCTTGGAAAATCCCCGGAACAGAAGGGACAAAATAACCCCCGAGTTGCCCCGGGCTCCCCGCAGCAGCGCGGACGCCGTTCCCTGGGCCGCCTGTCCCACGGTGTCGTACCGGTTTTTCTTCATCTCCCGGGCGGCGGCCCCGATGGTCAGCGTCATGTTGGTCCCCGTGTCCCCATCCGGCACCGGGAATACGTTCAGATCGTTGATCGTCTGCTTCTGGTGATTGATGGCGGCATGGGCGTGGATGATCATCCGCTGAAATGCCGCCGCATCGATCGTCTGTACCATAGTCGGCAACTGTCCTTTCTTCGAATGATCAGAATCTCATGGAATCCACGAACACTTCTACAGAGGCCACTTCCACCCCGGTGGTTTTGGTGACCACATAGCGCACTTCGCTCATGATGGAGCGGCACACCGCCACCAGATTCACGCCGTTTTCCACAATAATATGCAGCTCGATAGACACGGTGCCCTCCTCGTGATAGGACACCTTGACCCCCTTGGCCATGGACTCCCGCTTGAGCAGGTGAACCAGTCCGTCGGTGGTGGAGCGCACCGCCATGCCCTTCACTCCATAGCAGTTGGTGGCGGCGCTGCCGGTCACGGCGGTGAAAACCTCGCTGCTGATGCGGATCTCGCCCAGCTCGGTTTGCAGCTTCATAGCATTCCCTTCCTTTCGGCGGATCGAACCTCAGTTTATACTATGCCTATTCTATTCGATTTTATCTGAAAATACAAGCCCCAAGTTTCGATCCCCCTGTCAATTCCTCCGAAAACGGCCCCCCGACTTCGACGAATAATTTCCAATTATTGGAATATAATGGAGGCCGTCCACAACGCCGGGTCCGCCCGGCCCACACAGGAGGAGAAGGGCATGACAGCCAGAAACACCATCCACGCCAAATTGGACCAGCTGCGCCGGCAGTCCCGGCAGACCGGGCAGGTCCGCCTCCCCGCCCGGGCGCTGGCCCTGGGAATTCGGGCGGGCATTCACCTGCTGCTGGCCGCGGTGCTGGCCGGAGCCGTCATCTTTCAGGACAGCGCCCCCTTCGGTCTGGCGCTGGTGGCCGCCTCCGGGCCGGGAATCCGGGGGGCGGCCGCCCTGGCGGGGGCCTGTTTCGGCTCTCTCACCGTTCTGGAGTTCTCCCCCGCCCTGCGGTACTCCTCCGCCTGCATTCTCACCTTTGCGGTGAGCTTCGCCTTTTACGACTGGAAGCCCATCCGAAAGCCCTGGACCATGCCCGCCGCCGCCGGCGTGCTGTGCGCGTTCACCGGCCTGATCACCCAGTCACGGGCGGGGTGGACGGAGGCCGACGTGATCTACTTTGTGCTGGAATCCCTGCTGGCCGCCGGCGGGGCCTGGGTGTTCCGGGCCGCCCTCTCCCCCTCCGGGCAGGGAACGCCGGATAAAGCCGCTTCTCCCCTTCGCCGTGCCGGGCTGCTGGCCCTGCTGTGCGCCTGTCTGATCTCTCTGGCCCCCCTCACGCTCTACCGCGGTATCTCGCTGGGGCGGCTGCTGGCCGCCGCCGCCGTTCTGACCTGCGGCTGGCAGGGCGGCGTGGCCGCCGGCGCGGTCACCGGTGTATCGGCCGGGCTGGCCATGGATCTGACCTCCTCCGCCATGCCCCTGTACGCCATGGCGCTGGGGCTGGCCGGACTGACCGCCGGGCTGTGCCGGGGCAGGCCCAGGCCGGCCGCCGCCCTGGCGGGGGTTGGCTCCTGCGCCGCCGCCGTTCTCTGGACCTGGGACCTGGGCCTGGATCTGTCTATCCTATATGAAGCCGTCCTGGGCAGCCTGGTCTTCTGTGCCATCCCTGTGAGGCAGATGCGCACTCTGGGCGCCTGGCTGACCCCGGAGGGCTCGGTCCCCGCCGACCGGCAGGCCAAGCGGCTGGCCCGGCAGCACCTGGAGGGCGCCTCCCAGGCCTTTCGCTCTCTGGGGGAGTGCCTGCGCACCGCCTTCCAGCCCACGGAAAACGACAGCGACATCTCCAGCGTCTTTGACCGGACGGCCAGCCGCCTGTGCCGCGGCTGCACCCTGCGCGGCCGCTGCTGGCAGCGGGACTACAACGCCACATTCACCGCCCTCAACGACGCCACCCCCGCCATGGTGGAGCGGGGACGGGCCCAGGCGGGGGACTTTCCCCGGTATTTTGCCGACAAATGCATCCACTTCTCCGACTTTGTGTCCACCGTGAACGAGGAGCTCACCGCCCTGTTCTACCGCCGGCAGTACAACGCCCGCATCCGGGAGAGTCGGACGGCGGTGGGGCGGCAGTACGATCAGCTCTCCCAGCTGCTGGGGGAGGCCGCCGCCGAGCTGAGCCGGGAGCTGACCCCCGACCCCCTGGGGGACCGGCGGGCCCGCCAGAGGCTGGCCCAGCTGGGAGTGGACGCCCAAGCGGCGGTTTATCGGGACGGGCGTGGCCTCACCTGGGTGGAGATTCAGGGGCCCGGCCGGGGGGAGATGACCAGACCCAGCCGCCTGACGGAGCTGTCCCAGGCTCTGGGCGTCCCCCTCCGGGTGGAGGAAGAGGGGGAGGGCCTGGTCTGCCTGCTCCAGCAAGAGCCCCTCATGGCCCTGGCCGGCGTGGCCGCGCAGAAAAAGAACGGGGAGACGGTGAGCGGCGACGCGGGCACCTATTTCAAGCGCTCCGACGGCAAGCTCTACCTGCTGCTGTGCGACGGCATGGGCAGCGGCCCGGAGGCCAACCGGGAGAGTTCCCTGGCGGTCCGGCTGCTGGAGCAGCTGCTCCAGGCGGGGGTTCCCACGTCCCACGCCCTGTCCACCCTGTCCTCCGCGCTGGCCCTGCGGTGGGAGGAGACCGGCGGCTTCACCACCGTGGACCTGCTCCAAATTGATCTGTTCACCGGGGAAGGGGAGCTGTTCAAACTGGGCGCCGCCCCCACCTATGTGAAAAAAGGAGGGAGCGTCCAGCGGCTGTCCGGTTCCTCCCTGCCCGCCGGTCTGGCGGAGGGGGACGGCTCCGCTCTGGACCGGTTCTCTCTCCGCCTGTCTCCGGGGGACTGCGTCCTGATGGTCAGTGACGGCATCTGCGGCACGGGGGACGACGGGTGGCTGAAAGAGCGGCTGGAACAGTTCTCCTCCGCGGACAGCCCCAAGGATCTGGCCCGGGACCTGATCACCCACAGCCCGGTGGACGCCACCGACGACCGCACCGCCCTGGTGGTGCGCATTCAAAAGCGGCCGGAGGAATAAGAAGAGGGGCGCGGCCGACGGCCGCGCCCCTCTGTATGTTGAAAAACCTGTTCAGAACAAAATCCGCCTGAGCCGTTCGAGGGGGCAGCCGCCCGCCTCGAATGGGATCAAATGCCCCGGGAGCCTTGCTTTGCAAGGCTCCCGGCACGCGGAGCGTGGACTTTTGCGCCGCACAGCGGCGCAAAAGTCCACGGCATTTTAATATGCCACGCCCCAGTAGATCATGTGCTTGGCGGGTTTGCCGCAGCACACGCAGGTGTCGCCCACGCGCTCCTGCTTCAGCGGCATGCACCGGGAGGAGACGCCAGCCTCCTCCTTCATTTTCAGCTCGCACTCCAGATCGCCGCACCACATGGTCTTGGCAAAGCCGCCCTCGGACTCCATGAAGGCCTTGACCTCGTCCAACGTGTGGCACACCTTGGTGTGGTCCTCCAGGTTCTTCTTGGCGCGCTGATAGAGACCGTCGTGGACCGCGTCCAGCAGCTCCTGCACCTTGCTCTCCAGCTCCGCCAGGGGAACGAAGACCTTCTCCCCGGAGTCCCGGCGGCAGATGCAGCACTGACCCTTCTCCATGTCCTTGGGGCCGATCTCCACCCGCAGGGGGACGCCCTTCATCTCATACTGGGCGGCCTTCCAGCCCATGGACTGGTCGGAGTCGTCCATGCCGGCCCGGATGCCGGCGGCCTTCAGGCGCTGAAGCAGAGAGGAGGCGGCCTCCAGCACGCCCTCCTTGTGCTGGGCCACAGGGATGACCATGGCCTGGATGGGGGCGATGCGGGGGGGCAGCACCAGGCCGTTGTTGTCGCCGTGGGTCATGATGAT
>CALWVX010000039.1 GCA_944385065.1 uncultured Oscillospiraceae bacterium
CGGCCCTCCCGGCCGATGATCCGGCCCTTCATCTCGTCGTTGGGCAGGGGGACCACCGAGACGGTGGCCTCGGACACGTGGTCGGCGGCGCAGCGCTGAATGGCCAGCGAGATGATCTCCCGGGCCTTGGTGTCGGCCTCGTCCTTGAAGCGGGACTCGATCTCCTTGATCTTCATGGCCGACTCGTGGGTGACGTCCTCTTCCAGCTGCTGGAGCAGATAGTTCTTGGCCTCGGCGGCGGTCAGACCGGAGATGCGCTCCAGCTCCTCGGTCTGCTTCTGCTTGAGCTCCTCCACCTTGGCCTGGCTGGCGTCCAGCTTGGCCAGCTTGGCGGTCAGCTGCTCCTCTTTTTTCTCCATGTTCTCGGTCTTGCGATCGAGATTCTCTTCCTTTTGCTGAAGCCGCCGCTCCTGCTTCTGCAGGTCGGCGCGGCGCTCTTTCTCCTCGCGCTCGTAGTCGTTTTTGGCCTTCAGGATTTCCTCCTTGGCCTCCAGCAGGGCCTCGCGCTTTTTGTTTTCGGCGTTTTTATAGGCCTCGTTGACGATGCGGGTGGCCTCCTCCTCGGCGGAGCCGATCTCCCGCTCGGCGGTGGCCTTGCGCCGGTTCCAACCGAACAGAGCGCCCAACACTCCAGCTACGACGATACAGACGACCGCCACAATGAGGGTGGGCAAAAGTCCTTCCATGTTGGTCTGTTACACCTCCAAAGAATTTCAGATGCTGCGGCGGACAGCCGCAAAAATTGCAGATAAAAGCCGCAAGAGAACAGCACGCGCCTGTTGACCCTTGCGACAACTGAAAAACGTCCCCAAGTTTTTCATATTTGTCCTGTATATATTGTAAAGGGAAGCCGCTTTGATGTCAAGATTTATTCCGCCCACTTCAGGCAGGTTTGTAAAAAAATCCGCGGACCTCCCCTGAAAATCAGGGGAATTGTCCGCGGAGGAGAGACGGGCCCTTACCACAGGAAATCCACCTGGGCGCCGGTGTAATACCAGGTGAGGATGTCCCGGAAGCCGCTTCCGTCCCGGGCCATGGCGTTGGCGCCGTACTGGCTCATGCCCACCCCGTGGCCGTAGCCGGTGACGTCGAAGGTGAAGGCGGTTCCGTCCCAGGATACGGTGAAGGAGGCGGAGCGCAGGGAGAACAGGGAGCGCACCTGGCTGCCGGTGAGGGTGACGCCCCCCAGGGGGATGGAGCTGACCGCGCTGCCCTCCCCCAGGCTGGGTTCGCCGAACCAGCCGGCGGGGTCGCCGGACAGGTCGGCCCCCGGGTAGGCGGCCAGAGTCAGCTCCCGCACCTGATCGGCGGTGAGAACCACCTGGGTGCGGTAGTTGGGCACCTCGTCCCCCTCGGGGCTGTCCACGCTTTTCAGATAGTCCACGGAGTTGCCCCACACCTCCACCGCGTCCACCGTCCGGCCGGCGGCGGAGGAGAAGAACAGGGCCTGAATGGGGGCTCCCTCATAGAGGACGCCCAGGCCGTCGGTGCCCGCCACCGCCCGCTGGATCTTGTCGGTGTACTCCCCGGCGTTCAGCCCCCAGCGGGCCTGGGCCGCCTCCCGGGCGATATAGGCCTGGCAGCAGGTGCTGTCGGCGCAGATGTCGGCGTCGGGGTGCTTGGGGGAGGAGCTGTTCTGACAGACCACCGTGTAGGTCCGGGCGGCGCAGGCCTGGGCCTTCAGGGCCTCCTCTTCAAAGGAGGCGGGCATCTCGGCGGCCACCACTCCCCACAGGTACGCTTCCATGGTCAGTTCCTCCACCTGGCCGTCGTCGGTCTTGAGCCGCACGATCCGCCCCCGGTCCCGGGCCGAGGAGGTCTCCTGGACCTGGGGGGCGGTCTCCTCCGGGAGGGAGGGCTGTGCGCCGTCTCCCCGCTGATACAGAGGATCGCCCCGGACGGCCAGCAGAGGCAGAAAGAACAGAATCACCGTCAGCGCCAGGGCGGCGGTGACGGTCTGCCGGGCCCCGCGGCTCCGGCGCGCTGCGCTGTGTTCCTCCCGAATCGGCATGTGCAAGCCCCCCTTGTCCTTGCCTCCATTGTATGGCGGGCGGGGGGAGGATATGCCGGAAACAAAACCGCGCCCTCCCGTCAGGCGGGAGAGCGCGGAGTCGGTCTGATTTACATAAGGCCGAATTTGGCCGGGGGCCACAGGGCGAGGACCGCCTTGCCCAGCACATAGTCGCAGTCCACCGTCCCCAGCAGCTCGTGGCGGCTGTCGGTGGAGCCGTTGCGGTTGTCCCCCATGACGAAGATGGAGCCCTCCGGTACCTCCCAGTGGGTGTTCCACATCATGGGGTCGCCGGGCAGGTACATGGGGCCGTTGATATAGGGCTCATCCAGCGGGTCGCCGTCCACATAGACGGTGCCGGTGGTGTAGTCGATGTCCACCGTCTGCCCGCCCACGGCGATCACCCGCTTGACGATAGCCTTGCCCTGCAGCTGGGGGTGGGTGTCCTGGGCGGTCTTGTTCAGCACCACGATGTCTCCCTGCTCCGGCTCATAGCCCAGAGACCAGATGAGCATCATCTCCCCGTCCTGAAGGGTGGGGTCCATGGAGTGGCCGTCCACCCGGGTGAGCCGGGCGAAGCAGTTGAACAGCACCACCGCCGCCAGCACGCAGCCCATCACCAGCTGCAGCCACTCGTAAAGGCTGCTGCCCGGCCGGCGGGCGGCCTTCTCCTCTCCGGCGGGGGGGGCTTCCCGTCCGGGCTGCTCCTGGGGCAGATCGTTATATTCATCCATAAAAAGGGTCCTCCTGATCCAAGGGGTGCCCGCCCGCGGGGGCGGCGCGGCCTCTATTATACCCGCTTTCCCCGGGAAATGCAACCGTCACAGCTCCAGACGGGTCACGCCGGGGACACCGGAGAGCAGCTCTTCCTCCCGGCGGCGGCAGGTGAACAGCAGCAGCTGCTGCTGTTCGCCGGCCAGCTCCCGGAGCAGCTCCAGAGCCAGCCGGAGCCGGTCCTCGTCAAAGGCGGCCAGGGCGTCGTCCAGGACGATGGGGGGCTTCTGGGGCAGACACAGCCGGCAGATGGCCAGGCGCAGGGCCAGATAGAGCTGGTCCGCCGTCCCCCGGGACAGGTAGAGGGCGCTGTGGGGCAGCACATCCTCCGCCCCCCGCACCGAGCCCTGAAAGTCCCGGGTGAGGGTGAGCTGGGCGTACCTGTCCCCGGTGAGCCGGGCCAGATAGCGGCCGGCCAGCCGGGTCAGCTCGGGGGAGAAGCGCTCCTGAAGCCGGGCGTTGGCCCGCTCCATGGCCTCCATGGACAGGGAGAGGGCGTCGTATTCCAGCTGCCGCCGGGCCAGCGCGTCCTCCAGCTCCTGCCGCCCCGCCTCCAGGGCGGCGGGGTCCCCCATGGCCCGCTGGCGGCCCCGGGCCTGATTGAGGCGGGCTGTGAGCTCCTCCAGCTGGGCCCGGGTCCGGACCAGATCGGCCTGAATCTCCTCCAGCGGGCGGTCGGGAAGCTCCCTCGGCCCGTCGGGGAGGGGGCCGCCCACGTCCCCCTGGGCGGACAGATCGTCCAGACGGCGGCGGCGCTCCTCCAGACGCTCCCGGGCGGCGGCCAGCTCATGGTCCCGGTTCAAAGCCCGGGACAGGGCGGCGGACACCCCGAACAGGTCCCGCACCTCGGGGGCGAAGGGGCGGACAAAGGCCAGCAGGTCGGCTCGGCTGTTCTCCCGCCGGGCCTGCCGGTCGCTGAGCGCGCCCCGGACGGTTTTCAGAGCCTGGGCGGCCTGGTCGGCGGCCTGCACCCGGGCGGCGTAGTCCTCCGCCAGAGCGGACATCTCCTCGGCACTGGAGACGTTCCAGCGGGACAGGAGGTCCGCTGCCCGGCGCTGCGCCTCCTTCTTCCGGCGCAGGGCCAGGGCGGAGAGGACGGCGCACAGGAGATAGGCACCCAGACCGGCCAGACAGAGGGCCGGCGTCTGGACCAAGAGTCCCGCGGCCGCAGCGGCGGCGGCCAGCAGCAGCCCGGTCGCCTGGAGATACCGGAACCGGCGCCCCTGGGTCTCAGCCTGGGCCGCCGCCTCGCGATGCTCCCGCCGGTCCGTCTCCGCCCGGCTCAGGGCCTCCTGGGCGGAGAGCCCCTGGAACCGACTGTTCCGGGTCTCATGCCGGGCCCGGTCACAGTCCTCCTCCGCCTGATGAAGGGCGCTCTCCCCCTGCTTGATCTCCTCGTCCAGCACCTTCAGGTACTGCAGCTCCCCCTGGGCCCGCTTCAGGGACTCCCGGTCGGGGAGGGGACGGGCGCGGTTCTCTTCCTCCAGGGCGGTCAGCTGCTCCCGGGCGGCCTGACAGTCGGCCTGGGCCCGGGCGTACCGCTCCGCCCGCTCCCGCCGGGCCAGCAGCTTGTGGGCCTCCTCCTGGGCGGCCAGCCGGTCCCGCCGGCGTTCCAGCTCGGCGCGCTCCCCCTCCAGCCGGGTGAGCAGGGCGGTGACCTCCTCCAGCTGCTCCAGCTCGCCCCGCACCTGGGCCAGAGAACCCTCCAGCCGGGGAATCTCTCCCACGCTGCGGTTCACCTTCCGCCGGTTGAGCCACTCCTTCAGCCGCTCCCGGACCTGAGAGAAGGAGACCGTCTCCTCGCCGGAGGACACCAGGGCGGCGATGCGCCGCTCCAGCTCGGGGGCGGAGGTGACGGTCAGCTGATCGCCCCCCACGAAGGCGGAGCGGGCAAAGACCTCGGCCCCCGCCCCGGTGAGGAGCTCTCCGCAGCCCTGGGCGGTGAGGCCGGGGACCGGCTCCTGCGTGCCGGTGTACACCGCGGAGAAGGCCCCGAAGGGGACGCTTCCCCGGGGACCCCGGCGGATGGTGACCGACCGGCCCTCCCACTCCAGCTCCACTTCCCCCTCCATGGGGGCGCCCGACCAGGGCTGATAGCGGTTTTTGTCGGCCAGATGGCCCTTCTTGTCCCGGTCACGGGTGTCGATTCCATAGAGCATGGCCCGCCAGAAGGCGCACCAGGTGGATTTTCCCCCCTCGTTGGGGGCGTAGATCAGGTTCAGACCGTCCCCCGGCTCCAGCCGGGCGTGGTCCAGCTTGCCGAAGGTGGCGGTCATGGATTTGATTTTCACAGCAGCGCCCCCTCCTCCCGGTTTTCCAGCGCGGCCAGACCGTAGCGGGCGGCCAGCTGAAGCCGCTGGTCGTCCGGGTCCTGCCGGCAGAGCTCCCACATCTCCCGCAGGAACAGGCCGGTGAGGGTGTCCTCATCCCGGCGCTTCCACAGGTCCAGGGGCAGACGGGTGCGGTCCCGGAGAGACACGCCGAAGCACAGGGGAGCCAGGGCCTGCTCCAGGGCGGCCAGATCGGGGCGCTCCCCCTCTCCGGTGAGCAGGATGCGGAAGATGTGCTCCCCCGCGTCGCCGGGCAGGGCGGCCCGGATGGCCGACAGGGGATCGCCCGCCCCGGTCAGGTCCACCGTCAGCAGCTCATACCGCCGCCGGCACAGGGGGATCAGCCGGGCGGAAACCGCCCCCGGCTCCGCCTCCACGCACAAAACCCCCTTTTCCCCCGTCTCGTCGAAGCCCCGCCCCTCCGGACAGCCGGAGTAGGCCCAGAAGGTGTTCCCTGTCCGCTGGAGCTCGGTGTGCTGGTGAATGTGGCCCAGAGCCAGATAGGTCAGGCCGCTCCCGGCGATCTCCTCCTGGGAGATGGGGCCGTAGGCGCTCTGGGGCGCAAGATCCCCGTGGAGGCAGCCCAGGTGAACCCGTCCGTCCTCCGGGGCGCGGAAGCCGGTCAGGGGTCCCTCCTCCTGGTGGGGGGAGAGGAAGGCCCGGCCCCACACGGTGCAGTTCAGCCCGGGCAGCTCCACCCCCTCCATCCGGGGGGAGCGGAAGATATGGACCTGATCGGGCCAGTCCAGCGCGGCGTAGGGGGAGCGGGGGGACCAGAAGTCGTGGTTGCCCGGGGCCAGAAAGACCGGGCAGGGCATGTCCCCCAGGGCCCGGACCAGGGCCTGGGCGGTCTCCTGATAGACCCGGTCCGAGTCCAGCAGGTCGCCGGACAGGAGGACCAGGTCGGCCCCCTCCTCCCGGGCCAGCCGGGCCAGCCGGCCGGGCAGCTCCCGCAGCTCCCGCCGCCGCTGGGCGGCCCGCTCGGGCGTCAGGCCGGAAAAGGGGCTGTCCAGATGAAAGTCGGCCCCGTGGATGATCTTCAGCATGGATGGGTTCCTTTCTGTCATTCCTGAATGTCCGCCCGGGTCACGGACAGGCAGCGCTTTTTCTCCGTGTCGATGGTGAACAGACATGCGTTGAGCTTGCAGGGGCCCTCCGCCTCCTCGTACCGCCGGGGCAGTCCCCCCAGAAAGAGGTTGAGGGAGTTGGCCGGCTTGATGCCCAGCACCGAGCGGCTGGGGCCGGTCATGCCCAGGTCGGTGACAAAGCCGGTCCCGTTGGGGAGCACCTGGCAGTCGGCGGTGGGCACATGGGTGTGGGTGCCCCAGACCGCCGCCGCCCGGCCGTCCAGGTGCCAGGCCATGGCCCCCTTTTCGCTGGTGGCCTCGGCGTGGAAGTCCACCAGGGCCAGATCATAGTCCTGCCCCCGCAGCAGGAAGTTGGCCGCCTTGAAGGGGCTGTCCAGATTGGGGTTGAGTTCCACCCGCCCCATCAGGTTGACCACCGCCAGGCGCAGTCCCCGGCAGGGGTAGATCCCCATCCCCCGGCCGGGCACCCGTCCGGCGTAGTTGGCCGGGCGGAGGATGCGGGGCTCCCTGTCCAGAAAGACCCCGATCTGGATGCGGTTCCAGGTGTGGTTGCCCAGGGTGATCACGTCGGCTCCCGCCTCCAGGATCCGCCGGGCCTGGGCGGGGGTGATGCCCACCCCGGAGGCGTTCTCCCCGTTGACCACGGCGAAGTGGGCCCCCGTCTCCTCCCGCAGGCCGGGCAGCCGGCGGGACAGAATGTCCTGCCCTCCCTCGCCCACCACGTCGCCCACGGCCAGCACCCGCAGCTCCATCGCGCATATCCCCTTTCCCTTGTCAGTCTTTTCCCCATTATAGCGGGTTTGGGGGCGGTTGGCAACATGAGGAGACGGGAGTTGGGAGATAGGAGTTACAATTAGAAATTAGGAGTTAGGAATTAGAAATTAGGAAATTGAGAATGAAGAATGTTTGGGGGATGAGATGTCGCGTGGTGCGCGGCGGCCACGGCGCGCCCGGCCGCTCGGCTCAAGACCCCTGGAGGCAGAAAAACGGCGGGGGCAAGCCCACCGCCCCGCCGAGGGCACCCCGCAGGCGCGCTCTTTAAACAAGGCAGCGCAGCAAGAAAAAATTTCACACCACGAGCGGCAGCGGGCGGGGATGATCCCCTTTTTTAAGCTTGCACCCGCGCGCCGGATGGGAGAAGCAGGCAAGCATTAGAAATTGCCGAAGGGAAATTTTTAGAAACCGTAGGTTTCTAAACGGCGTTTTGGTGACTTTGCCGCTGTTGGCAAAGTCACTCGCCGCCCGCAGGCGGCGAAACCTCCCCCCGCATAGGTCAAGCAGAGAGTGAAGAGTGAACGAAGTGACCGGCGACAAAAAACGGCGGGGGCAAGCCCCCGCCTTACATAATGCTTTTGTCCTGTATCCGATTCAGTCAGCCCCTGATTTTTCTTTTAAATAGTCTTCCATCACATTTCGGACCATATTGGCTACGCTTCGGCGCTCTTTCTCGGCCTGACGCTCCAGCTGTTCTTTCATCTCGTTGGTCACCCGGATGGTGATCTGAGTTTCCGTTTTTGCCATGCAAGCGCCCCCTTTGCCATTCATTGTATAGTAATGCCTGGCAAAATCCTATCTTCAATCAAGTCTCTTTGCTCTGTTCCTTGATATAATCTTCCATCACTTTCAAAATCAAATTAGAAACGGTTCGGCGCTCTTTCTTGGCCTGAACTTCCAGTTGTTCCTTAAACTCCTTGGTAACCCGAATCCCGATTTGGGCGTCAGTCTTTGCCATATCATGTCCCCCTTTGTTTAACATCATATAGCATTTCTCAACTTTTGATTGACAAACATTAGTTAACTTTGCTATGCTTAATATAGCAATGATAAACGAAATCAGATAGGGAGAGATGATGAAATGGACGACGACCGCTATCTGCTCACTGCCAGGCAGTACCACGAGCTGTACTGCAAGGCTTTTGCCCGGCTGGACGAGATCAGCCGAATGGCGGAGCAGGCCATGAAGGAGCTGGAGGAGCTGCAGCTGTCCATGGGGGACCGGGCGGCGGAGGAAGCGGACCGCCCCGGCGGTTCCCCGGAGGGTACTCTGCTGTCCTTCCCCCGGCGGCAGAGGACAAAGAGAACGTGAAAATTTTTCAAACCCGGTACTTTTTCCTTTACATTGGGGAAGATTTGTGATATAGTTACCGGGCGCTGAGTGCGCGCCTCCCTTTCGCTTCGTTTCGGGACATGGCCCGGGCAAGAGTCCGGGGCTTTCCCCGCCCGTTACGCAGCCTTTGGGGCATATTATTTGGAAAGGTGGAATTTCCCCATGATCCGCAAGGACGAAAAGACGGCCGTTATTGAGGCCAACCGCACCCACGAGAACGACACCGGTTCCCCCGAGGTGCAGATCGCCATTCTCACTGCCCGCATCAACGAGCTGACCGAGCACCTGAAGGTGCACATCCACGACAACCACAGCCGCCGCGGCCTGTACAAGATGATCGGTAAGCGCCGCAAGCTGCTGGACTATCTGATGGCCAAGGACATCGAGCGCTACCGCGCCATCATCGCCAAGCTGGGCATTAGAAAGTAATGTTGTGATTCATAGGGCAGCGTTTTACCGCGCTGCCCTATGTTCGCATATGAAACCATTCCAAATCCCGCCGCGCCGGCGCTTTTTTAGCAGTTGAACGCGGGGCCCGCCCCGCGGGGGAGCTCTGGGTTCAAGTGCTAAAAGGGGTTGTCGCCGGCGGGAAATCAGACCAGAAGGAGGACAATCCATGTCAACCATCATCAAGCACAAGGAATTTCCCAAGTTCAAAAGCTGGACCATGGACCTGTGCGGCCGTCCCCTGACCATCGAGGTGGGCAAGGTGGCCGAGCTGGCCAGCGCCAGCGCCATGGTCAAGTACGGCGAGACCACCGTTATGGTGGCCGTCACCGTCTCCCCCCGCCCCCGGGACGGCATCGACTTCTTCCCCCTGAGCGTGGAGTTCGAGGAGAAGCTGTACGCCGTGGGCCGGATCCCCGGCTCCTTCATGCGCCGGGAGGGCCGTCCCTCTCTGCCCGCCGTGCTGGCCAGCCGCCTGATCGACCGGCCCATGCGCCCCCTGTTCCCCTATGACTTCCGCAACGACGTGTGCATCCAGTGCACCGTCATGAGCGTGGACTACGACTGCTCCCCCGAGGTGGCCGCCATGATCGGCGCCTCCGCCTGCGTGAGCTACTCCGAGATCCCCTTCGCCGGCCCCATCGGCTGCCTGGAGGTGGGCTACTGCGACGGCCAGATCGTCCTGAATCCCACCCAGGAGCAGCGCAAGACCAGCCGCATGGACGTGACGGTGGCCGCCACCCGGGAGAAGGTGGTCATGATCGAGGCCGGAGCCGACGAGATCCCCGACGAGATCATGTACGCCGGCATTGTGAAGGCCCACGAGGAGATCCGCAAGCAGATCGACTTTATCGACCAGATCGTCCGGGAGATCGGCAAGCCCAAGATGGAGTACGACCACGCCCAGTTCGACCAGGAGCTGTTCGACAAGATTGTGGACGAGTTCATGGACGAGGCCAAGGCCGCCATGGACACCGACGACAAGAACGTCCGGGAGCAGCGCTGGAACGCCATGATCGACCACTGGCATGAGAAGTATCTGGAGGACTATCCGGATATGGACCAGTATCTGGAGGAGTTCACCTACAAGTTCCAGAAGAAGATCGTCAAGGCCTGGCTGCTGGAGGGCCACCGGGTGGACGGCCGCGCCAAGAACGAGATCCGTCCCCTGGCCGCCGAGGTGGGCGTGCTGCCCCGGGTCCACGGCTCCGGCCTGTTCACCCGCGGCCAGACCCAGGTTCTGTCCGTGTGCACCCTGAACACCCTGGCCGCCTCCCAGAAGCTGGACACCATCTGGGAGGAGACCGAGAAGCGCTATATGCACCATTACAACTTCCCGCCCTACTCCGTGGGCGAGGCCCGGGCGCCCCGGTCAACCAACCGCCGGGAGTACGGCCACGGCGCCCTGGCCGAGCGGGCCCTGGTTCCGGTGCTCCCCTCGGTGGACGAGTTCCCCTACGCCATCCGGGTGGTGTCCGAGGTCCTGTCCTCCAACGGCTCCACCTCTCAGGGCTCCATCTGCGGCTCCACCCTGGCCCTCATGGACGCGGGAGTGCCCATCAAGGCCCCCGTGGCCGGCATCTCCTGCGGCCTCATTCAGGATGACGACGGCTCCTTCCAGACCTTCATCGACATCCAGGGCGTGGAGGACTTCCACGGCGAGATGGACTTCAAGGTGGCCGGCACCAAGGCGGGCATCACCGCCATCCAGATGGACCTGAAGAACGACGGCCTCACCCACGAGATCATCAAGGAGGCCCTGGACATCACCCGGGACGCCCGGTACGCCATCCTGGACGAGGTGATGCTGCCCTGCATCGCCGCCCCCCGTCCCGAGGTGAGCAAGTACGCCCCCAAGATGATCACCATGAAGATCGACCCCGACAAGATCCGTGAGGTCATCGGCAAGGGCGGCTCCGTCATCCAGAAGATCACCGCCGAGTCCGGCGCCACCGTGGACATCGAGGACGACGGCACCATCCACATCGCCTCCCCCAACGCCGAGGCCTGCGACGCCGCCAAGAAGATGATCGACACCATCGTGTTCGTCCCCCAGGTGGGCGAGCTGTACTACGGCAAGGTGGTGCGCATCCTCCAGTTCGGCGCCTTCGTGGAGCTGGCCCCCGGCAAGGACGGCATGGTCCACATCTCCAAGCTGGCCGACCACCGGGTGGAGAAGGTGGAGGACGTGGTCAATGTGGGCGACATGATCTGGGTCAAGGTCACCGACATCGACGACAAGGGCCGGGTCAACCTGTCCTACAAGGACGCGCTGAAGGAGATCAAGGCCAAGAAGGCCGCCGGCGAGCCCATCAAGTAAGTTTCGAGCGAGTCAAAATCCAACAGCCCGGAGCGGCCATGCCGCTCCGGGCTGTCTTTATCTAAGACCTAAATCCAATCGTGATCAGCGCGTCCGATTGGGGGATGCTGCCGGTCTGCTCCAGGAGTACCGCGCCGTCTTGGTCATACAGCCGCAGGGTGTAGGGCAGACCATAGGAAAATGTGACATCGCCCTCGAGGGTCAGAAGAGAGAACAGGCACACCCCGGCGTCATTCACATCGCTGTCCGTCTGATAGAGGTTTCCGTCCTCCTTCACGGTCAGCTCTCCCCGGACCATGCCGGCGGGCAGGTCCAGAACTACTACCCCTATGCTGTGCAGGTAGGTGGAGAGAAAGCCCTCCTCGTCCTCCCGCCGCCAGTCGGCGTAGGTGTTGGCGGAGGAGGTGGTGATCAGCTTGACCGCCCCCTCCTGGGCGGACAGGTCCCAGGTTTCGACATATACATGTGGGGCGGAAAAGAGAGGGGGGCGATCCTTCAGGGCGACCGTAATGGCG
>CALWVX010000040.1 GCA_944385065.1 uncultured Oscillospiraceae bacterium
CCAGCCCGTCAGAGGCAGCTGAGCCGCCTGAGAGTAGTCGTACGCCAGCTCGGTGATGCTGTCAAAGTCCGTCATGCTCCCCTGCTCCTTCTGCGCGGAGGCCACTCCGGCGTCCCAGCCCACGGTGAAGCCGAAGGTCTGGGCCAGATTGGCAAAGGGCACATAGATGGTCCCGTCCACCAGCTCCACGGCGGTGCCGTCCACTTCGGCGCCCACGGTATAGGTCTGGGTGGTCGTCCCGTCCGTGAAGGTGACGCTGTCGCCGGACACCGTGGCGGTCAGGCCCAGCTCCTGGGCGATGTCCGCCGACACCATGGTGCGCCAGTCGTCGTTTACATAGGCGGGGGCCGCGCTCCCATTGCCGTTGACCGTCACGGTCACCGGCGCGGCCGCCGCTCCGGGGATCACCATGGCCGCGGCCATGGCGGCGGCGGTGGCGATCGAGGCCAGCTTTCTGCTCATCTTCTTCATGCGGTTCTTTCCTCCTTTTGTTTCCATTGTGTCAGACCGGGCTGCCGGGGCGGACACCGCCTCCTTCCTTGTTCGAGTTTGATGTTTCTCACAATTTATTCCCCTTATGTTTGCCGATCTATAGTATAACATGTCCAATTTCGTTTTTCAAGTGCTGCTTGTGAACAGGCGGACTTGTTTTTCGGGCCGGCCTCCCTCTCTAAACGCCTGCGGCGAGAGCTTCCGCTGCTGTTTTCCAGGCGGTAAAAAATACGGCCCCATGAGACAGCTCTGTCTCATGGGGCCGATGCGCGCAAATTATTTCAGCCTCGTTCAGGTCTTGGGCGGAAAGATGATGCCGGCCACATTCACGTTAACCGCGGATACCTCAAGCCCGCTCATGGACTCGATGGCGTTCTTGACGGCGTCCTGAACGGCCTTGCCCATCTCCGGGATGGTGGCTCCGTAGGCCATGAGGATAGACAGGTCCACCTGAACCTGGTCATTCTCCATCTTCACCCGCACATCCCGGGCCAGATTTTTCTTTCCCGCGTTGGCCAGGCTGCCCACGCCCTCCACCTCCAGGGCGGCGGCGGCGGCGATGGTCGCCAGCACCTCCTCGGAGATGTGGATTCCACCCAGCTCGTCAGAGCGGGAGACGTACTCTTTACTGTCGCTCATAATCACTGCCACTCCTCTGCTGCCAGTTTTCCATCCGGTTGTCAGTATCATACCACACTTTCCCCCGTTTGACAACCGCGGCGCAGAAAAAGTTTCCCTGTCACTCCACCTGGATGATCTTGATCTGGTCGGCGGTAAAGCCGGCGGTCTGGTTGACCACATCCACAATCTTGGCTGTGTCCGCCTCCGTCAGTCCGCCCTCCGGAGCGGCCACTGCCAGGGACAGATCCTCCTCCCCGATAAAGGCCACGCAGTCGGCATAGCCCTTGGCGATGACCAGATTTTCAATCTGCGCCTCGGTGACGGTATAGTCCGCCATGGTCTGGATGGCGTCGTTCACCTGGGTCTTCATGGTCTCGTCGGCGCTCTCCCCCGCCGCGGCCTCCTGGAGCAGAGACAGGGCGCTGTCCCTGGCCTGCTGCCGGTTCAGCCGGGCGGTGGCAAAGTATTCACTGTCCGTCTCCTCCGCCGCGACCTGGGTGGCCGCATCCCCTTCATCGGCCGCTCCGGTCTGGGCGGAACTGTCCCCCGTGACCAGCGGATCATTGGTCTGTCCTCCCACCAGGGCGGACTGTCCCAGCGTCTTCCCCGCCTCGGTCTCCTGTCCATAGCTCCAGTTGAGGTAAACCGCAGCGCAGATAAACAGCGCGATGGCTGCCACCACGGCGTTGCGCTTCCAAAGCTGGGACCAGCTTCCCTTTTTCCCCGTTCTCATGTTCATTCCTCCCGCTCATAAAATTTTGATTAAAGATTTCCTTCACAGACTGAAATTTGGTCGCTGCCCAAACCGGTCAGAGCCGACACCGCCTCCACCAGCCGCAGGCGGACCTGGGGGTCTCCCCCTCCGGCGCAGACCACCAGCGCCCCCCGAAACTCAGGGGCCACCGTCTGGAGAGGCACCACCTCCTGGCTGCCGGAACCCCGGCCCACGGTTACCACGGTGGAAGAACCTCCTCCCTCCGACTGCCGCTCCACATCCTGGGCCACAATGGTGCGGCTTCCGCTGTCCAGCGAGAGAATCACCTGGGTCTCCCCCGCCCCCTGGACCTGGGAGAGCGTATGGGCCAGTTTCTCTTCAAACGCCTCCAGATCGAAGGGTTCCGATTGCTCCGCATCCGCTTCCTGCTCCCGCTCTCCGCCGCTCCCCACCGGCAGCAGCAGAAGCAGCACGCCTGCCGCCAGCACCAGCAGAACATATTGATACCGCCCCAGCGCCGACCACACTCTGCGCAGCAGCTCAGACCATCCCGTCTTCATGCCGCCTCCTCCCCGCCAATATAGACGATTTGTTCCGAAGTGAGGGCCAGCTCCTCCTCCAGCAGCCGGGTCAGCCGGGTCCGGACCTCCTCGGTCATCGCTCCGCTGATTTCCGCCCGCTCCGGGAGGTACAGCCCCGCCTCCTCCAGCCGGCATTCCACCCTGGCGTCGCACACAGCGCCCAGCTCGGCCGCCTTGTCCACAATATATGCGGCGTACTCCTGCTCTATGATGGTTTTCATCCCCGTGTTCACCTCTTTTTCCAGTTCTTCCTCCCGCCGGCTGATTCCGGCAAAGTAATCCTCCAGCCATTGCTGCCCGCCGTCCAGATCCAGTTCCACCACCGGGGCCAGAATCGCAGCCGTCATCGCCAGGCCGCACACCAGCTGCCCCACCCGCTTTACCCCGCCCTTGGGCATCAGGGCGTCGGCCAGCGCGCACACCAGACAGACCGACAGCAGGGCCAGCAGCCACTCCCGCACCTGTTCCATCATGTGGTCACCGCCGTCATCGCCGACACCAGACTCACCAGCAGAATCAGCGCGCCTGCCCCCGTCATGCCCAGCACCAGCCCGAAGGCCCCTCCGATGGCGTCAATGAGCCGGCTGAGCTGAGGCTGGGCCACGGCGGCGCACAGCGCCCCTGTTACCTTATAAGCCAGATACTGAAGGGCCAGGCGGAGAAACGGCGTTAAACAGATGGCCAAAACCACCACCATCCCCGCCGCCCCCACAGTCCCCCGGAGGGCGCCCGCCCCGGCCAGCACAGACTCCGAGGCGTCGGCCAGCACGCCCCCTACCACCGGGATTGCCCGGGAGATGGCCAGCTTGGCCGCCTTCACCGCGGCCGCATCCACGCTGCCGGCAATCGCGCCGCTGGCGGTGAGATAGCCCACAAATACCAGCAGCAGCCCGGTGAGCAAAGCGGTTGCCGCCCCTTTCAGCAGGCCGGCCAGCCGCTGAAGTCCGGCATTTCCCACCGCAGCATGGGCGCAGCTGACCGCCACATAGGCGTACACCATGGGAATGAGCAGCCGGTCCATGGCGGTGAGCAGCAGCTGGGAGAACAGCACCGTGGCCCCCTGGCGCACCGCCGCCCCGGAGATGCCCCCCGTGGCCGCAGTCAGCACCGCCATGACCGGCAGCAGCAGGTCGGAAAAGGCCTCCATCCGCCCCAGAGTCTCCCGCCCCAGACCGATCATCGCCGCCATGTCCGTCATGGTCAGCGCGGTGATGGCCAGCGCGCCGGCAATGGTCACCGCCTGTATCCCCTCCCCCGCTTCTCTGGGCCGAAGCCCCTGCGCCAGCGCGCACAGCAGCACCACCGCCATCAGTTTCAGCGCGGTGGCCAGACTGGCCCGCAGCAGGCCGCCCACCTGGGCCGCCCCGTCCGCAAACAGATTGGACAGCCCCTCGTCCAGCCCGGTCCCCTCCGACACGCCATAGCTCTCCGCCTCCTGCCACAGCTCGTCCAACCCCGGGACCGCCGCTTCGGCCCCCAGACAGGGGACAACCCCCAGCAGGGCACACAGGAGAAACACCGCAATCCGCTTCATATCAGCAGCTCCCCCATCAGCTGGGCCACCGCCCGCACCAGCGGCAGGGCGGCGGCCAGGGCCAGCGCGGTTCCCGCCGCCTCCACAAAGGCGGCCAGTCCGCCCTCCCCCGCCGCCCGGCACAGCTCCGCTGTCAACCGGGTCAGAATGGAGAGGGCCACCGTCTTGACCACCGGCTCCAGCAGCACCTCGGACATCCCGGCTCGGCCTGCCAGCTCCTTCATCAGCTCCGCCGCAGCCCCCAGCGCGCCGGCGGCCAGAGTCAGCATCCACAGTCCCGCGGCCAACACCAGCAGGAGGGCCAGTTCGGGCGTGTTTTTCCGCAGCACGCCGCTCAATACCGCCGCCGTCACCGCCACGGCGGCCAGTTTCACCGCCCCCTCCATCACAGACCGAACAGGGATTTCACCAGATCAAAGAGGCTGGCAATCTCCCGCACCACCATCATCAGCACCACCACCAGCCCCGCCAGAGTGGTCATCATGGCCTGTTCATCCCGCCCCGCCCGGCTGAGCACCTGGTTGAGCACCGCCACCAGAATACCGATGGCGGCAATCCGAAAAATCAAATCCACATCCACACGAAATTCCCCACTTTCTTTGGTAGTCGGCCCGCCGCGGCGCTACAGCAGCAAAATCACCAGAAACGCTCCGCCGGACAGCCCCAGCGCCCGATAGACCCGGCCCTGGCGGCGGCTGTCCTCCCGTGCCCGGGCGGCCAGCTCCTCCAGCTGCCCCCGGACCGCCGCCACTCCTTCCCGCTGATCCCGGCAGTCGTACCGCCCCAGAACTTCCCCCAGCGGAGCCAGAATCTCCTTTCCCTCTCCGCTCAGTCCGGCCAGACAGGCTGTCTGCCGCCGCCAAAGGTGAGAAAAATCCTCCTGATCCAGCCGGGACAGCCCCTGGGCGCAGCCGGCGAACAGCTCCGCCGCCGGTCCCTCGCTCCGGCGCGCCGCCCCCTCCAGCAGCCGGGGCAGAGGCGGAGATCCCAGCCCCAGCTCCCGTTCCAGCAGCGCCAGCCCCCGGGCCGTCTCCTCCAGAGCCCGGACCCGGTTTTTCAGCTCCATGGCCTTCTGAAACCCCAGCCAGGCACACCCCCCCGCTACCAGAGCGGCCCCCAACAGATGCAGCATCCTATCTCAGCTCCTCCACTTCATAGGCCCGTCCACCTTCTGTCCGGCGGATTGTCACCAGATTCTGAAACAGCCCCCGGTCCAGCAGCTCCCGGTACAGCCCTCGTCGCCCCAGGTCCTCCCGGCCCCGGGCGTGGGCGGTGGCCAGCAGCGTGACGCCGCACCCCGCCGCCTGCGCCAGCGCCTGAACATCCTCCGGAGCCGTGATCTCGTCGGCGGCCAGCACCTGGGGGTTCATGGCCCGCAGCAAAAGCATCAGCCCCGCCGCCTTGGGGCAGCCCTCCATCACATCGGTGCGCCGCCCCACCTCCAGCTGGGGCACGCCGCCGTACAGGGCGGCCACCTCCCCCCGCTCATCCGCCAGGGCGACCCGGCGCGGCAGGCACCCCTCCCCCTCGGACACCGCCCGGATCAGATCCCGCAGCAGGGTGGTCTTGCCCAGACCGGGCGGAGAGAGAATCAGGGTATCCCGAAGGACTCCCCCCGGGCACAGCCTGTCCAGCACCGGGGCGCAGGCCCCTTTTACCTGTCGGGCCACCCGAATATCTGCCGAGGAAAGGGGGGACAGGGCGTGGATTTCCCCCTCCCGGAGCACCGCCGTCCCGCACAGTCCCACCCGATGCCCTCCCGCTATGGTGAGATAGCCCCGTCGCAGCTGGGGCAGCACTGCGTGGACTGAGGCGTGGCTGGCAATCTCCAGCAGCTGTTCCAGCTCCCCCACCTCTACCGGCAACTCTCCCAGGGGAAGCTCTCTCCCCTCGATCAGGGCGGTCATCGGCCGACCCGCCCGCAGTCTCAGCTCCTCCGCCCGGCTCTGCTCCTCCGGAGGCAGCGCCAGAGCCTCCCGGCGAAGCCGGGCCGGCAGCGCCTCGGCCGCCTGCCGATAGGCCGCCGCCCGCGCCTGTTTTTCCATCCCCCTCACCGCCTTTGCCCTATGTGTATGAGGACAGGCTCCCCGATATTCCGGGCACAAGCCGGAGGTCGTGCAATTTTTATTGATTTATTTTGCAAAACCGTCTTGCTTTTTTTGCCATGGCAGGCTATAATGGCAACATATCCGTGCACAAGTGTACTCGCTGGAAAAACATTTTCAGCAGACACGGCACGAACATCCTATGAAAAAGGAGTATTTAGAATGATGAAGAAGTTTCTTGCAAGCGCTTTATCCGCCGCCATGCTGCTGGGTCTGCTGGCCGGCTGCGGCGGCGGAAGCACCTCCACGCCCGGCAGCACCTCCACCCCCGATGCCTCCTCCGCCGACGGCGGCTCCGGCGCCGAGAATGTGATCAAGATCGGCGTGTTCGAGCCCTTCACCGGCGACTCCGCCTCCGGCGGCAACAAGGAGTATCTGGGCATGCAGTACGCCAACTCCGTCACCCCCACCGTGGAAGTGGGCGGCGTGGAGTACACCGTGGAGCTGGTCCCCTCTGACAACGGCTCCACCACCGACAAGGCCATGACCGCCGCCAGCCAGCTGGTCAGCGAGGGCGTGTCCATGGTTCTGGGCTCCTATGGCTCCGGCGTGTCCATCGCCGCCGGCCCCACCTTCGGCAGCGCGGGCATCCCCGCCATCGGCGTCACCTGCACCAACCCCAACGTGACCGCCGGCAACGACTACTACTTCCGCATCTGCTTCCTGGATCCCTTCCAGGGCACCGTGCTGGCCAACTTCGCCATGGACAAATTCGACGCGCAGGTGGCCTACTGCCTGGGTGAGACGGGCAACGAGTACGACCAGGGCCTGATCAGCTACTTCGAGCAGGCCTTCACCGCCGCCGGCGGCCAGGTCATCAAGGCCTTCTATCCCACCAACAACTCCGACTTCAACTCCTATCTGACCCAGGCCCAGCAGGCCGGAGCCGACGTGATCTTCACCCCCGTCTCCATCGCCTACGCCACCCAGATCATCAGCCAGGCCGCCTCTCTGGGCGTCGACATCCCCATCCTGGGCTCCGACACCCTGGACGACAACAAGGTGCTGGAGGCCGCCAAGGACACCGACATCCAGCTGTATGTGTCCACCTTCTATCAGGAGGGCGGCAACCCTGAGTTCGACGAGGGCTTCAAGGAGTACATCAACACCGCCGACGGCGCTCTGGAGGCCAACGGCGGCAACGACACCATCTCCGCCGTGTCCGCCATGGGCTACGACGCCTACAACGTGGCCCTGGAGGCCATCAAGGCCGCCGGCTCCGTGGATCCCGCAGCCATCAAGGCCGCTTTGTGGGACGTGACCTACGACGGCGTGTCCGGCCACATCGCCTTTGACGACGTGAACGGCGACGCGGTTCGGGATACCGCCTACATCAAGCACTCCACCAATGACGGCGTGTCCTGGGAGCTGGAGACGGTTCAGACTGTCTCCTGACCCGGCGCCCGCAAACAATCCATTCCGGTTGGCGGGGACCAGAGGGGTCCCCGCCAACCGCACATGACCCCATTCCCACAACTCTGGACTGGGCCGTCTCAAGGGGAGGTCGCCTCCCTCTCTTTGAGACAGCCCAGCCGGTTCGTATGAGAGAAATTGTAAATGGGAGGATACGCCTATGGAACTGCTAATCTCCACTCTGCTGTTCGGGATTTCGGTGGGCGGTCAGTACGCCCTGATCGCCATCGGATACACCATGGTGTACGGCATCCTGCGCCTGATCAACTTCGCCCACGGCGACGTGTTCATGGTGGCCGGCCTGATCGGCATCTATTCCACCAGCCTGCTCACCGCCCTGCTGTCCAACATCATGGGGGCAGAGGCCGCAGCCATGGCTGCCGTTCCCCTGAGTCTGCTTCTGGTACTGGTTCTGACGGTGGCTCTGGGCTTCTGCATTGAGCGGGTGGCCTACAAGCCTCTGCGCTCCGCCCCCCGCATGAGCGTCATGATTTCGGCCATCGGGGTGAGCTATCTCCTTCAGAACACCGCCACCTATATCACCGCCGCTCAGCCCACCAACTATCCCCCCCTTCCCTTTCTGGGGGACACCGTCGAGATCGCCGGCACTTCCATCAAGTGGGTCGTGCTGGTCACCCCCTTCCTGGTGCTGGCCCTGGTCATTGTGCTGACCCAGCTGATCAATCACACCAAGATCGGCATGGCCATGCGGGCGGTGGCCAAGGACTTTGAGACCAGCCAGCTCATGGGCATCAAGATCAACTCGGTCATCTCCATGACCTTTGTGATCGGCTCCGCTCTGGCGGCGGTGGGCTCCATGCTCTACTTCACCACCTATCCCACCATCGTCCCCACCTCGGGCGCCATGCCCGGCCTGAAGGCCTTTGTGGCCGCGGTATTCGGGGGAATCGGCTCCATTCCCGGCGCGGTAATCGGGGCCTTCCTCATCGGCATCTGCGAAAACTTCGTGAAAATTCTCCCCTTCGAGGGGGCCACCACCTTCGTGGACGCCTTCACCTTTGCCCTTCTCATCATTATTCTGGTCTTTAAGCCCACCGGTCTGTTCGGGGAAAAGGCCACCGACAAGGTCTGAGGGGAGGAAGCGAAACGACATGATCCAAGAGAAAAAGAGCAAAAAGGGCGCGGCCGCCGGTCTGATCCTCGCCGCCGTCCTGCTGAT
Source organism: uncultured Oscillospiraceae bacterium (assembly GCA_944385065.1). Lineage (GTDB taxonomy): Bacteria > Bacillota > Clostridia > Oscillospirales > Oscillospiraceae > Lawsonibacter. The sequence continues at coordinate 8,642 of CALWVX010000040.1, forward strand.
TCTGGTGGTGGTGCTGGAAAACCTCAGCGCCCTGCTGGGAAACGCGGTGCCCAGCTTTCTGCTGCCCACCAGTCAGCTGTTTGTCGTCCTGAAAAAAGGCGCGGTCTACTCCCTGGTGGCCGTGTCCATGAACCTGCTCAACGGCTTCACGGGGCTGTTCTCCCTGGGGCAGGCGGGCTTCATGCTTCTGGGCGCCTATACTTACGCCATTCTCACCGTTCCCATGTCCGCCAAGGAGACCGTTTACTATCTGTACGGCGGTTCGGCGGTCCCCTTCTCCCTGCCCGACCTCTTCGGCGGAGCAGACACCCCCTCCGGCCTGATCCTGGGCGTGGCGCTGGCGATCCTGCTGGGCGGCTGCGTGGCGGCCCTGTTCGCCTTCCTCATCGGCCTGCCCGTGTTGCGTCTGAAAAGCGACTATCTGGCCATCGCCACTTTGGGATTTGCGGAGATCATCCGGGCCGTGTTCCAGTGGCAGCCTCTGGGGCCGATCACCAACGGCGCTAACATGATCACCCAGATTCCCACCTTCAACAACTTCAACATCACTGACGCCAACGGCACGGTGATCCTGCGCCTGTCCACCTTCTTCCCCTTCCTGGTGGCCATTCTGTGCATCGCCATCATCGTGATGCTGATCAACTCCTCCTACGGCCGGGCCTTCAAGGCCATCCGGGAGGACGAAATTGCCGCCGAGGCCATGGGTATCAACCTGGCCAAGCACAAGATGCTCTCCTTCTGCATCAGTTCCTTCTTTGCCGGCGTGGGCGGCGCTCTGTTCGCCATGTTCGTCAACAACGCCCAGGCCAAGGTGTACACCTCCACCATGACCTATGAAATCCTGCTCATCGTGGTCATCGGAGGCATCGGTTCCATCTCCGGTTCCTGCATCGCCACCTTCCTGTATGTGGCCTGCTCCGAGTGGTGGCTGCGCTTCCTGGACAACACGATGCAGTTCTCTTCCCCCTCCGCCCCGGAGCGCACCACCTTCATCGTGGTGTTCGCCGTGGTGGTGGTACTGGCCGCCGCCCTTCTGATCTGGCGGGAGCGCCGGGGCCGGGGCGTGTTCTGGAAACAGGCGCTGGTGGCCCTTCTGGCTGTCGCTCTGCTGGCCTGGATCACCTGGTTCGCCCTGTCCGGTCAGACCAAGGTGCCTCTGCTGCGCACCGGCTTCCGGATGGTGGTCTTCTCGGTCATCATCATGATCGTGGTGCTGTTTTTCCGGCGCGGTATGCTGGGGGACAAGGAACTGACTGATATTCTGTTTTCCCGCCGCAAGGCGGTCGGAAAGGAGGCTGCCCAATGAGTGAACAGCCCATTCTCCGCCTGAACCACATTACCATGCAGTTCGGCGGCGTGGTGGCGGTGAACGATCTGTCTCTGGAGGTACAGCCGGGGCAGATTGTGGCCCTCATCGGCCCCAACGGGGCCGGCAAGACCACCGCCTTCAACTGCATCACGGGAGTTTACGAACCCACCAACGGACTGGTGTCCTTCTGCGGCGAGCCCATGGTTCGAAACCACCCCCAGGGGAAAATGTCCAAGTCCTATCAGGGGGAAAACGGCACGCTGTACACCTCCCGGCTGGATCTGAGCGATTCCGAGGCCCTGGCCGCCATTGAGGCGGAACAGAACCCGGAGGCGAAGGCCGCCCTGCAAAAGTCGTATGATCAGGCGTTGGAGGAGCGCAGGGCTCTCGCCCGGGAGCAGGACCCTCTGGCCTTCTCCGACAAGGTCCTCTCCCCCACTCCCGACAAGATCACCCAGCTGGGCATCGCCCGGACTTTCCAGAACATTCGTCTGTTCTCCGCGCTATCGGTCTTTGACAATGTGCTCATCGCCAAACACATGCGGGCCAAGCAGAATGTATTCTCCGCCACCTTCCGCTTCAATCGGGCGGAGGAAAACCGCATGCGCCAGGAGGCCATGGCGCTGCTGGAGGAACAGGGACTGGCCCATTTGAAGGACGAGGTGGCCGGTTCCCTGCCCTACGGGCTGCAGCGCCGGCTGGAAATTGCCCGGGCCCTGGCCACTCAGCCCAAGCTTCTGCTTCTGGATGAGCCGGCTGCCGGCATGAACCCCCAGGAGACCCAGGAACTTACCGACTTCATCCGTCAGATTCGGAAGGAATACGGCCTGTCCATCCTGATGATTGAGCACCACATGGATCTGGTCATGCAGATCTCCGAGCACATCTATGTTCTGGACTTCGGCAAACTGATCGCCCAGGGCACGCCCACGGAGATTCAGAACAATCCTCGGGTCATTGAGGCCTATTTGGGGGTGGCAGACGATGCTGAAAATTAATGAACTGAAAGTGAGTTACGGCGGCATCGAGGCCGTCAAGGGCATCTCTTTCGAGGTGCCGGAGGGACAGATCGTCACCCTGATCGGGGCCAACGGCGCGGGCAAGTCCACCACTCTGCGGGCCATTGCCGGCCTGGTGAAGCCCGCCCATGGCCGCATCCACCTGCAGGGGGTTGACATCACCTCCCTGACCCCTGACCAGATCGTGTCCAAGGGAATCACCCTGGTGCCCGAGGGACGGCATGTGTTTCCCGACCTGACGGTGCTGGAAAACCTGAAGATCGGGGCCTATCTGCGGAAGGATAACCTGGAGGACGACCTGAACTGGGTCTATGAGCTGTTCCCCCGCCTGAAAGAGCGTTCCTGGCAGGCGGCCGGCACCCTGTCCGGCGGCGAACAGCAGATGCTGGCCGTGGGCCGCGCCCTCATGTCCCGCCCCAAGATCATGATGATGGACGAACCTTCTCTGGGACTGGCCCCCATTGTGGTCAAGGGTATTTTCGACATCATCCGGGAGATCAACAAGCAGGGCGTCACCATCCTTCTGGTGGAGCAGAACGCCAATATGGCGCTGAAATGCGCCGACGTGGGCTATGTGCTGGAGACCGG
>CALWVX010000041.1 GCA_944385065.1 uncultured Oscillospiraceae bacterium
GGGAGTTTTTCTATCTTCTTTATCGCCATAGGCTTTTTTGTACCACTCGCCTTGCGAGTGGTTTTAGGTCACAAAAACGCCGCCCGCCGAGCAGGTCGGCGGGCGGCATCAAATTTCTCTTACAGCTTGACAAACTTGTCCCGGTTGGCCCGGCAGATGGGGCACTGATAGCCCTCGGGCAGTTCCTCCCGCTCGGCCACATAGCCGCAGATGGTGCACCGCCAGCCCACGTTGGCCTCCATGGTGCGCACCACGGTGGCGGTGGCGGGGGTGGACCCGCCGCTGTTCTTGTAATCGTCCACCGTCAGCGCCGGACCGTCTCCCAGCACCTCCGCCTCGGTGGTCTCGGCGATATAGAGCATATAGCTGCCCAGGTCCAGCTTTTCCACCACTTTGCAGGCGAAGCGGGCCAGGGCGTGGTCGGTGATATAGGGGCTGCCGCTGCCGTCGGTCTGCACCTGATAGCCCTCGAACTTGTTGCCCGCCCGGCCCGACTTGTAGCCGAACAGGTCCACCAGCGCCTTGGGGGTATCCCGGGCCAGCACCGTGGCGGCAAAACAGCCGGTGGCCTCGATGGCCTTAAAGGTCTCGTTGCTCTTGTTGACGGTGAGGGAGAACTTCACAGGGGCGGAGGATGCAACCTGATGCAGGGAGTTGACGATACAGCCCTGGGGCTGCGTCTCCCCCGCCGCACTGACCAGAAACAGGCCGTAATTGATGCGGTTGAACGCTTTTCGATTCATTGGAAAACCTCCCTTAAATTTAAATGAGAATAATTCTTATTTATGTTCTCATTATAAATCTAGTGTATCCACAAGTCAAGGAAAATTTCCCAATTTTGCCGTGTGGGAGAAGGTCTTCACTCAAAGGTTTTCAAACTCCGACAGCACAGTTTCCAGGGTATCCTGTACACCGTCCTGCAGATTCGGCTCCCCGATTACATGGATCCGATACAGCGCATGCCCCTGAACCAGATAAGCGGTACAGGAGACATATTGCTCCCCGCTGTTCTCTGTAATCTGAACGGGATCGTCATCAGCGTTCGCAAGGTAGGACAGCCGCTCATGTTCCACACTCCATCCGCGGTCGGGGCTGTGTTCTTCCGCAGGGGTGCCATACAGCATTGTGTCCAGAACAACCCTGATCTCGCCATCTCGATAGCCGCTCTGGATGCTGATCCACTCCACATCTCCCTCCCGGGTGCCGCAGAAGCTGGCCCGCACATGGTCGGCATCCGTAAATCCCTCGGGCATCCCCGCATATGTCCCATGATCCAGCCAAACGGCCTCCTCCAGCGGATTGGGGACAGACATGCCCAAAAATTCCTCACAGGCCGCCCAGTCCGAAAACCTCTCATAACAGACTCCAGGAAAATGGCTGGACAGCATTTTTTCTTCCGCGCTGAGTCTGTTGTAGGAACTCCACTCCTTCTGCAGCGCATCACGGACATCCTGCGCAAGCATGTCAGCGGAGATGAGCTCTGGCCCGGGGTCTTTCGCCTGTTCCTCCCGACCTGCGCAGCCTGTCAAACAGGCCATACAGATCAATCCTGACAAGAGACAAACCGCAACTTCTTCATATGGTTCCATCTCCTTTTCCAGTATGTTCCCGCGAATATCCCTGCAAAATTTTCTCCGGCGGTTCGGTCTTAATGATACAGGGAGAAACTCTTTTTTGCAATATATGATCTGCCATCCGGATCACTTGTTTTCAGGCGAGGGTCTGCTCTTTCCCAAAGCCGGCGGGCGGTCCGCCGTCACCCCTCAGGTTGAACTGGGTCTTTTCCGCTTTTTACTTGCGCTGAGGGGAAAAAAGCGGTATAATACGCCTGTATGTGGTGGAATCGGATAAGGCAAATCCGCGCTGCGGTTGCGAATCCCGGTTCCGGAGGACACATCTTATGGTAAAAGCGATTGTAGGCGCCAACTGGGGCGACGAGGGCAAGGGCAAAATCACGGATATGCTGGCCCAGCAGTCCGACGTCGTCATCCGCTTTCAGGGCGGGGCCAACGCGGGCCACACCATCATCAACCCCTATGGCCGCTTCGCCCTGCACATTCTCCCCTCCGGCATTTTCTATCCCCATGTGACCAACGTCATCGGCAACGGCGTGGCTCTGGACATCCAGAAGCTGTCCGACGAGCTGGAGAGCATCGTGAGTCAGGGCGTGCCCGCCCCCAAGCTGATTGTCTCCAACCGGGCCCAGCTGCTGCTGCCCTATCATGTGCTTCAGGACACCTACGAGGAGGAGCGGCTGGGCGGCAAGGCTTTTGGCTCCACCAAGAGCGGCATTGCCCCCTTCTACTCGGACAAGTACGCCAAAACCGGCATCCAGGTCTGCGACCTGTTTGACGAGGATATTCTGTGGGAGCGGCTTCGAGCCGCTGTGGAGCTGAAGAACGTCCTGTTTCAGCACCTGTACCACAAGCCCGCGGTGGACGCCAGAGAACTGATGGCTCAGCTGCTGGTCCTGCGGGAGAAGGTCCGCCCCTATGTGGGGGACACGGTGGCCTTCATCCACCAGGCTTTGAAGGAGGGAAAAACCCTTCTGCTGGAGGGCCAGCTGGGCTCCATGAAGGACCCGGACCTGGGCATTTTCCCCATGACCACCTCCTCCCACACCCTGGCCGGCTACGGCTGCGTGGGCGCCTCGGTGCCCCCCACCGCCATTCAGGACGTGATCTGCGTCACCAAGGCCTACTCCTCCTGCGTAGGCTCCCAGACCGAGCCCTTCGTCAGCGAACTCACCGGGGATGCCGGAGATGAGCTGCGCCGCCGGGGCGGCGACAAGGGCGAGTTCGGCGCCACCACCGGCCGCCCCCGCCGGGTGGGCTGGTTTGATACCGTGGCCACCCGCTACGGCTGTATGATCCAGGGCGCCACTCAGGTCGCCCTCACCTGTCTGGACGTGCTGGGTTATCTGGACGAAATTCCGGTGTGCACCGGATATGAGATCGACGGGCAGGTCACCGACGTGTTCCCCACCACCCCCAGCCTGCTGAAGGCCCGGCCCGTGTTCACCACCCTCCCCGGCTGGAAGTGTGACATCCGGGGCTGCACCGATTATCATGCTCTGCCGGCCAACGCCCGGGCCTATGTGGATTTCCTGGAGCAGCGTATCGGCTGTCCCATCACCATGGTGTCCAGCGGCCCGGAACGGGAAGAAATGACCTATCGCACGCCCAAACTGTAACTCAATTTCATGCGCGCCGGGTGCCCTCGGGCGCCCGGCGCGCGCATTCCCCACAAAGGAGGTCCCCATGAAGAAGATTTTGTCCGGTCTGCTGGCCGCCGCGCTGGCCCTCACCCTGTCCGCTCCGGCCGCCTCCGCCCTGGAGCTGGAGGACGCCAAGACGCTTTTGTCCCAGTACTACTACAACGGAGTGCCGGAGGATATTCTGGAGCTGGATTCCCTGGACGCCATTCTGGAGGCCCTGGGCGACCCCTACACCTATTACATGACCCCCGAGCAGTATGAGGAATTCAACCAGACCGTCAACGGGCAGGAGGTCACCGGAATCGGCGCCACGGTGGAGACCGCGTTCAACGGCGGCTTTCTCCTGCTGTCCGTCCTGCCCGACTCCCCCGCCCAGGAGGCCGGGCTGCAGGCGGGCGACCGCCTGGTGGCAGTGGACGGCACGGAGCTCACCGCCCAAATGGACCCCCGCACCCTGATTCTGGGCGAGGAGGGCACTTCTGTCACCGTCACAGTCCTGCGGGACGGGGAGCGGCTGGACTTCACCATGACCCGCCGCACGGTGACCATCCCCATTGTCACCTATGGGCTGACGGACGGAGCGGCGGTCATCGACTGCACCAGCTTCGGGGCCACCACCGCCCAGACCTTCAGTCAGGCGATCCAGGAGCTGGATGACGAGACCAGCGTCTGGATTGTGGACCTGCGCTCCAATCCCGGCGGGGACAGCCAGTCCACCGCCGCCACCGCCGCGCTGTTCATCGGCGGGGGCACCATGCTCTACTTCCGGGACGGATCGGGCAACTACAACTATACCTACACCGCCGACACTTACCCCGACCTGACCGACAAGCCGGTGATCGTCCTCACCAGCGCCCACTCCGCCAGCGGCGCGGAGCTGTTCTCCGGGGACATCCGGGACTACGGCGCGGGCATCGCCGTGGGGCAGCGCACCTTCGGAAAGGGTACCGCCCAGATCGTCCTGGACGAGAGCCGCACCGACCTGCTGTCCGGCGGCGAGGCCCTGAAGGTCACCGTCTACCGCTTCTTCTCCCCCGGCGGAACCACCAACCATGTGGTGGGCGTGCTGCCCACTCTGCTGGTGAGCGAGGAAAACACCCAGGCCGTCGGCCTCCTTCTGGCCCAGGCCAAACCGGCCCGGGCTGAGGGATATTACAAGCTGGAGCTGGCCGGCCAGACCTTCTATCTGGACGGGGCGGACGCCCAGGGGGAGACCGCAGCCGCTTTTACGGAGCTACTGGAGGCCCTGCCCCCCTCCGCCCTTCTGTACCAGGGGGAGGGCACCCAGATCTGGAACGCCGTCACCCCCGCCCAGGCCGCCCAGGACCTGAAGCTGAACGGCTACACCCCCCGGGACAGCTTCTCCGACATCGCCGGCACCGCCTATGAGCGGGAGATCCGCACCCTGGCCGCCTATCAGCTTCTGTCCGGCTTTGAGGATGGGACGTTCCGCCCCCAGGATACCCTGACCCGGGCGCAGTTTGCCGCCATGCTGGCCACCGCCCTGGATCTGCCCGCCGGCGACAGCCTCTCCTTCTCTGACGTGAGCGGGGACGCCTGGTATGCCGGGGCGGTTACCGCCGCAGCCGATATAGGCTTTTTGACCGGCTATGGGGACGGAACCTTCGGTCCGGAGGACCCCCTCACCTATGAACAGCTGACCACCGCCCTGTCCTCTGTGGCCGCCTGGGCCAGCATGGAGGGCTATGCCCTGGATCAGGAAATTCTGAACATTGACCAACAGCTGGCCTATCTGGACTGGGCCGACTGGGCCCAGGTTGCCGCCCGGAATCTGGATGAGCTGGGCGCCCTCCCCGAGGGGCTGGAGCCCGCCGCCCTGGCTGACCGCGGGACCGCCGCCGGAATGCTGTGCCGGCTGATGGAGCAGATCGGTCTGATCTGGGCGTAATTCGGGCGCCGGACACAGCGGACATCACGTTGTAATTCACATTTGGAAAGGATATGACCTGACATGACCAAAATCGACATTATCTCCGGTTTCCTGGGGGCGGGCAAGACCACCCTGATTAAGAAGCTTCTCCAGGAGGCCTTTCAGGGGGAGCAGGTGGTTCTGATCGAAAATGAATTCGGAGAGATCGGCATTGACGGCGGCTTTCTGAAAGAGGCGGGCGTGCAGATCACCGAGATGAACTCGGGCTGCATCTGCTGCTCTCTGGTGGGCGACTTCGGCGCCGCCCTGAAGCAGGTGCTGAACGACTATCACCCCGACCGGATCGTCATCGAGCCCTCCGGGGTGGGCAAGCTCTCCGACGTCATTGCCGCAGTGGAGCGGATTCAGAGCGAGGCTCCCGACCTGCATCTCAACAGCTTTGTCACCGTGGTGGACGCGGCCAAAGCCAAAGTGTATATGAAAAATTTCGGGGAGTTCTTCAACAACCAGGTTGAGCACGCCTGCGCCATCATTCTGTCCCGGACCCAGAACATGGACCAGGGCAAGCTGAACGCCGCCGTCCACCTGCTGCGGGAGAAAAACCCCAAGGCCGCTATTCTCACCACGCCCTGGGACCAGCTCACCGGGGCTCAGATTCTGGCTGCCATGGAGGGCGGCCGCTCGCTGGCGGACGAGCTGATGGAGGAGATCGCCCATCAGCCCCACGACGAGCACCATCACCACCACCACGAGCACGGCTGCTGCGGCCACGACCATGATCACGACCACTGCAACCATGACCACGACCACGGGCACTGCGGTCATGACCATCATCACGAGCACGGCCACGGCTGCTCCTGCGGGCAGGAGCACTCCCCGGAGGAGCTGGCGGAAATCCACGCCCAGCTGGGCTGCGAGGGGGCCTGCGGAAGCTGCGACCTGTGCGACACCTGCCTGCACTCCACCGCGCACCACCATCACGACGCCGACGAGGTATTCCTCTCCTGGGGCCGGGAGACGACCCGGAAGTACAGCCGGGAGGAGCTCCAGGAAATTCTGGCCTCTCTGTCCATGGGTGAGGACTACGGCTATGTGCTTCGGGCCAAGGGAATGGTCCCCTGTGAGGACGGTCAGACCTGGCTCCACTTCGACCTGGTGCCCGAGGAGTTCCAGATCCGGGAGGGCTCGGCCGACTACACCGGCCGGCTGTGCGTCATCGGCTCCGATTTGAAGGAAGATCAGCTGGACAAGCTGTTCCTTCTGGTGTAAGGGGGCGGGCGTATGGCAGCGGACCCCCGCATTCCCCTCTATCTCATCACCGGTTTTCTGGACAGCGGCAAGACCACCCTGCTCACCGACACGCTGAATATGGACTACTTCAACGACGGGGAGCGGACCGTCCTCCTGCTGTGTGAGGACGGGGAGGAGGAATACGACCCCCAGTTCCTGTCTCAGCGCAACTGCCGCCTGGTGCCGATTGAGAGCCAGGAGCAGCTGACCACCGAGTTCCTGCAGGAGATCGACCGGCGCTATCAGCCCGAGCGAGTGCTGATGGAATATAACGGCATGTGGCCGATTCAGATTTTACGGGATCTGAAACTGCCCAAAACCTGGGGCCTCTATCAGGCCATTGACATCATCGACGGCACCACCTTCGAGATGTATCGGAACAACATGCAGTCCATGATCATCGATATGGTGACCGAGGCGGACATGGTTCTGTTCAACCGGTGCACCAGCGAAATGCCCCTGGCCGGCTGGAAGCGCTCTGTCCGGGCGGCCAACCGCATGTGCCAGATCGTCTTTGAGGACGACAAGGGGGAGGAGCTGGAGGTGGAGGACATCCTCCCCTACTCTCTGGACGCCGACCACATTGACCTGGCTGACGACGATTACGGCATCTGGTATCTGGACATTCAGGAGCACCCGGAGCGGTATCTGGACAAGACCATTACCATGAAGGTCCAGGCCATGACCGGCATGCGCCTGCCCAAGGGCACCTTTGTCCCCGGCCGAAACGCCATGACCTGCTGTGTGGAGGACATTCGCTTTTTCGGCTTCCTGTGCAAGTACGACAGGGCCCGCTCCCTGAAAAAGGGCCAGTGGGTCACTGTCACCGCCCGCATTCAGTGGGAAAAGGCCTCCGTCTATGACGGAGAGGGCGTGGTCCTGTATGCCCAGTCGGTAGAGCCCGCCGAGCGGCCGGAGGACCCTCTGGTCTATTTCCGGTGATCAAAAGCACTCCCTGTACCGCTAAAGCGATACAGGGAGTTATTTTTTACCTCTTGTTTTAATTTTGTAATCAAAAATCCCCTTGGAGGGATTGCTCCCACAAAAGCAAAAAGAAATGACCCTTGACTGCTGTTCCGTGGTTCCATGCAGCCAAGGGTCATTTCTGTTCACTCTTGTTATCTAACATCATATGGTTACCTCCATTTCTTTTAGATCCGCTCTGCAGCCTGTCCCGTCCAGCATCCTGAAGTCTCTCGATAACCTGTCACTCTTGCCGTTTGAATCGGCTCTTCTTCCTCATATGTGAGGTTCCTGTTGGCTGGATCATTCGGTTGTTGCTGTCTGGCACCTGCCGCTCGGCGTTCCCTGATTCCCGTATGCCGGTCAGTTTTTTCAGGTCTTCCCGGAAATTCTGCCTTTCCTGATCTGCTGAATTTACTTTGCTTACCGGAGCTTCTCCGGAGGGCTGAAATCCTTCTCGATCTTGGTTTGACTCTCTCCGCTTTTTCCCTCTCTGACTGTTTGCTCGGTCGTCTCACATTTTATATTTTAAATTCGACCTTGCATCACGGGTTTCAGGTGCTGGGACACTTACTTGTACATTGGACTCATCCTTTCTCTTTCTGGTTATAATGTACCACTTTTTCATCTATCTGTCAACTGTTTTTGTTTGTTTTTCTCAACAAAAACAACCTGCCCAAATTTTGCACTTTCACCAACTGCCGCGGCAGGCCGCTGAAAGCCCCCGCCGCAGAATGCGGCGGGGGCCGGATTTCTCAGGGAAGAACCTCCGGTTCACTCCTCCTCCTTCATGATCCCCAGGACCCGGTCGGCAATCTCCACCGAGCGGAGCACGTCCTCCTCGGTATGGGCCAGACTGACGCAGTAGCGGTCGTCCCCCACCACGCCGTTGGCCTTCATCAGGGCCCCAAACCGGTGCATTTTATCCAGATCGGAGTACAGCAGAGCCTCCCGGTGGTTCCGAATGACCTCCCGCTGGGTAAACACCGGGAACAGCGCCCCGGGGAAGCCCTGCATAATCATGGGGATACCATGGCGGCGGGCCGCCTCCAGCACCCCGTCCCGGAACATGCCGCCCAGGCGCTCGATGATCCGATAGGCCTCGCCGTCATTCCGGGCCAGCTCGGTGATCACCGCCTTCATCGCCGCCGCGCTGAGGCTGTTGCCGTTATAGGTGCCGGGAATCAGACAGGTGCAGTCGTCCAGCACGGACATCACGTCCTCCCGTCCGCCGAAGGCCGCCCCGGGTATGCCGCCGCACACCGCCTTGGCAAAGGAGGCCAGGTCGGGCGTCACGCCGAAATAGCCCTGCGCACTGTGCAGGCCGATGCGGAAGCCGGTGAGCGTCTCGTCAAAGATCAGCAGCACCCCGTACTGGTCGCACAGTTTTCGCACCCCCTCCAGATAGCCCGGCTGGGGCACACAGCCGCTGATGTTCATGCAGACCGGCTCCATAACCACACAGGCAATATCGTTGTCGGCGCGGAACAGCTGCTCCATCTGTTCCAGGTCGTTGAAGTCAATGAGGTACACGTCGTCCAGGGCGTGGCGGGCCCGCCCCGTGGTGTAGCATGCCCGGGAATAATCGTCATTCTCGTTCCAGCGGTTCTCCGCGCGGCGGTCGTCCCCGCCGCGGGCTACGCCGCCCAGCACCACATCGGTCCCCCCGTGGTACATGCCGCTGAACCGCACCACCATGTTCTTTCCCGTATAGGCCCGGGCTGTCCGAATGGTGTAGAGCAGGCTCTCGCCCCCCGTGACGGCAAAGTGCATCTTGTCCGCGCAGGGGACATATCGGCAGAAGAGCTCCGCCGCCTCGATCTGCACCTGTGTGTACTGGCGGGAGTAGCACTTCCCCGCCTGCTCCACAATCGCATCCCGCACCACGGGGCTGGCCTGTCCCAGAATACAGGGGCCGGAGGACAGGGACCAGTCATAGTACAGGTTTCCATCCACATCATACATCCTGGCCCCCTCAAACCGCTCAAAAAACGTCTGGGGCGCGCCGGGCCGCTGCTTGAAGTTGGACAGGTGTCCTCCGGCAATGCTTTTGCAGGCCCGCTGGTACAGCGCCTGGCTGCGTTCCGTATGTTTCATGCTGCATTCCTCCCTTGATTTTTCTCTTCTTGCCCTCCATTATAACATGTATACATCTAATGTCAAGAACAGAATCCCTCTATTTCAGCTATATAGGTAATCTTTCACATCTACGCTTCGTAATGTATACATCTCGGAGTGTGCAAAAAGGGCCCGGCTGTCAGCCGGGCCTCTCTGTTTCCAGACTCTATTCGATTTCCTCTTCAGTAATGCACATGCTGCTCCAGCAGCCTGGTCAGCCGCTCCCGGTCGCCCCTGCGAATTCCCTCCAGAATGTCCAGATGTTCCCGCAGGCTGACCCCCGCATCCGCCATACTCCGGACAGACAGGCCCTGATAGCGCTTCAGCGTGGCCTCAATGTTTCCCATGGCGTTCTTCACATAGCGATTGTCGCACTTCCGAATAATCATGTCGTGGAGCTTCCAGTCCGCCGCAGCGTACTCATCCACACTGAGGGCGCCCCCGTGCTCCAGCCGATCCAGCATATCCCGAAACAGCCGCTCCAGTTCATCCAGTTCCTCATCGGTAAAGCGCGCGGCCGCCGTCTGGATGGCCAGCACCTCCAGAACCCGTCTGAGTTCATAGGCGTCCTGAATATCTTTGGACGAAAAACCCCGCACAAAGGTCCCCACGCCGTCCCGCACTTCCAGCAGGCCCTCGTCGGCCAGCATCTGAATCGCCTGCCGGATGGGCGTGCGGCTCATGCCCAGCAGCTGGCACAGCTGCTTTTCCGCCAGCATGGTCCCCTGGGGATAGTCGTTGGACAAAATAGCCGCCCGGATCTTCTCATAGGCCACCTGGGACAGCTTCTTGCGTCCGACCTCCTCTGTCATTTCCGCTCCCCCTTCCCTGCCGGTTTCTCACATGTGATCGGGGGAAGGATCGGCAGCTGCCGCCTCAACCCAGCGGTAGACCGGGACCAGGGACTTCCAGCCCTCCAGTACCTGATCCCGCAATTCCGCCGTGAAGTACGGACCCTCGCAATTCTCATCCCGGCACAGGCTGAACTGTCTGCTGTTGTACCAGGGGTACAGCAGAGGGCCCGGATCCCCTTTGGGGCGCTTATAGCTCTCTCCCTCCAGCTGAAACTCCCCCCGCCGCGCTACCTGCCGCACCAGCTTTTCCGCCTCGGCCGGATCCCGATCCATGCGGGCGCGGAGCTTCGCCATGGTCAGGGGGGTGGGATCCCAACAGCCCATACCGTAGCTGTATCGCTCCGGCGCCACTTCAAAAAAGAAGCAGGGGGTCGCCCCCTCGTGCTCCGCCGGGCGGCGCAGAGAGAACCACAGGTGGTCCTTATAGGGGCCCCGGCCATACAGCCGCCTGGCGTCCCGATAGATGCGGCTGACCTTGCTCACCAGCCCAAGCTGGGGATACAGACGGGTCATCTCCGCCGTCAGCTCCCGGGCCAGCTCCCGGGTCGGTCCGTCCACATAGGTGAGAAACTCCTCCTTGTGGGCCAGGAACCAGCTTCTCTCATTATTCAGCCGCAGACCCCACAAAAATTCTGTCGTCTGCTGGGAATAGCCTTCAAACATGCGTGTTCCTCTTTCAGTTGGTGGATCCGCCCCGCACCGGCTCCGCCGGGTTCCCACCCGGGTCGGTAACTGCGCCGGGGTCGGTGACCGTACCCGGATCGGTTCCGGTACCGGGGTCGGTAGCCGTACCCGGATCGGTTCCGGTACCGGGGTCGGTAGCCGTACCCGGATCGGTTCCGGTGCCGGGATCGGTGGCCGTGCCCGGATCTGTCCCGGTGCCGGGATCGGTGGCCGTGCCCGGATCTGTCCCGGTGCCGGGATCGGTGGCCGTGCCCGGATCTGTCCCGGTGCCGGGATCGGTGGCCGTGCCCGGATCTGTCCCGGT
>CALWVX010000042.1 GCA_944385065.1 uncultured Oscillospiraceae bacterium
TATGAGGACGGCGTGCTGAAGGTATCGCTGCCCAAGCCGGGGAAGAAGGAGCTGCCCAGGAGCAGCACCATTGCCATCCAGTGATCGTACAACCGGCAGGGGGCCGTCCGCACAAGCGGACGGCCCCCTTTCAGCTTCCTGTGTACTGGAAAAAGAGCTGGGATTTCTGTCGCTGAAGCGAAAGAACGTCAGATTGATTCTAGTGCCGGCAGGGAAATCTCTTGCGGGAGTCCGAGCGGGGACCGGGCATGAAATCCCGGGCCCCTCTCGGGTTGTCAAGTCGCCCAATGTGCCACAGAATCCCGCAGAAAGCGGGCGCAGCCGGGCACTGTTTTGTCATAATAGGCGGTGAAGCGCTCGTCCGCCACATACAGCTCCGCAATTCCCCGGTGCCGGGCAGCATCGCAGGGGGAACCGCTCATCGTCAGCCAGCGGCGGTGCAGCTCTGTGACGGCCCGGCCCTCTTCCCCGGCCGGGTCTGCTCCGGCCCGGACGGCGGCCTCCAGCTTTTCCTGGATCTCCTCCCCCAGGCGCTTCCACGCCCCGTATTTCTCCGGGGTCAGCTCCAGCACCGCCCGCTGGGCGGCGTCTGTCTCCTGGTCGCCGTATTTTTCCCGGAGCTCCACGCCGTAGGTTTTTTCATGCCAGTCCACGGCCCGCCGCTTGAATGCTTCAAATTTCTTCTCGTCGTCCATGATTTCCTTCCTTTCTTCCGCTCCGATGGTGTCCCGCACCGACCGGATCAGCTGTTCCAGCCGCGCCCGCTCTGTCTCCAGCGCAGTCAGGTGGCTGCGCAGCGCGGCCAGACGGTCAAAGGATGGGTCGTCCAGGCACTCCCTGATCCGGGCCAGCTCCACCCCGAGGGCCCGGTAATAGAGAATGTCCTGCAGCCGGTCCACCTCCGCCGGACCGTAATAGCGGTAGCCGCTCTCCGCTGTCCGGCCGGGTTTCAGCAGGCCGATCTGGTCGTACCAGCGCAGGGCGCGGGTGGTCACCCCGGACAGGCGCGACAGCTCGTGGATTGAATATTCCATCTGAACTCCCCTCCCTGGGAATAGAATAGCAGTTGACGCGGCGGCAAAGTCAAGGGTCTTCCCACAATTTTTCCAAAAATTTTTAAACGCACGAGCCGGGGGCTCGGTCCCCGCGCGCACGCGCGAATCCGGACACACTCCCCGACGGCAGGGGCCGGAGCCGCCGGAAATAGATTGACAAGCCCCGGGTTCTCTCTTATAATGGGGGGCAAACCAGCATCATGACCTCGTGTCTGCCCCGGGCAGAGGCGGGGATGAGGGAATCCGGTGGGAATCCGGAGCAATACCCGTTGCCGTATGTGCGGAAGGCTGCCGCTCGTGGCGCGAGCCGGTCATTGGGAGCAATCCTGAGAAGGCGGAGCGTCAGCCGTGGGACACGCTTTGTCCGGGACCGTACAAGCCGGAAGACCTATGATGTGTTCATATGGGGCTTGCGTCAGCATGCCCAAATGCTCCGCGGGAAAGTCGGCCGCGGCAGGGAAGTCATACCCTGCCGCGGCCGTTTTTTTGCCCCTGCAACCCGATACAACTGTGTGAGGACGGTCCAGTCCGTCAAAAAAGGAGGAAGCAAAACATGAGAACCATCCGAACAAGAGCGGTCAGTGCCCTGCTGGTCCTGATTCTGCTGTTGGGGCTGCTGCCCGGAACAGCGTGGGCGGCAGAACCGGAACTGGAGGGAATCGGCACGCCGGACGATCCATATCTCATTTCCAATGAGGAGGAACTGCGGATCTTTCGGGACTTAACGGCAGGCACACCTTCCGACGAGGGCAATAATCCCAACGCCGCGCTCTGCGCCAGACTGACGGCGGATCTTGATTTAAGCGGGGAGGAGTGGGAACCGTTTTCTCCCGCGGACGGCTATGTCTCGAGTGCCTACGCCGGCACCTTTGACGGGGACGGCCACACGATCAGCGGCCTGTCGATCAACAGCAGCGAGAGCAACCAGGGTCTGTTCGGCCTGATCAACGGGGCCGCCATTCAGAACCTGAATGTGGAGGGCAGCGTAAGTTCCACCAACAGCTATGTGGGCGGCATTGTGGGAAAGGTGCAGTCGGGCACAATCGAGAACTGCTCCTTTTCCGGTACGGTGACCAGCGGCCACACTTCCGGTTATGCTGGAGGAATTGCCGGCTACGCGGGAAACTCCGCTTCCCAGAAGGCGGTAATCGAGAATTGTTCCAACAGCGGCGACATTGCTGGCGCAACTGCCGGGGGCATTGTCGGCTATGCCAAATATTCCAGCCTTCAAAACTGCTATAACGTCGGCTCGATCCAGGGAAAAAACCGCTCCGGCGGAATAGCCGGACAGCTCCAAAACAATTGCGGGGCTGAAAACTGCTATCATATCGGGGAAGTCCAGGGCAGCGAAACCGCCGGCGGTATCTGTGATTTTCTGTATACTTCTTCCACGCTGGTGAATTGTTACAGCACAGGCTCCATTTTCAACGCCGGGACCGGAAGCGCCGAAAACTGCGAGGTCATTACCTCCACCGACGGTCTTGCGGCAAAACTGGGCGACGCGTTTACGACGGACGGCGAGGGCAACATCGTGCTTGTCTGGCAGGCGGGAGGACAGGCCCCTGATCGGGACCCCCGCATCCAGATCACCGGCGCCGCCACGCTGTACGACACCAACAGCGGCCCGAAACCCCAGACCACCCTGACCGTCGCCTATCAGGATATGGACGACACCCCCAGGGTGACCTGGGAGGTGGTCAGCGGCGGGGATGTGGTGGAGCTGCAGCGGCCGCAGAACCCGGAGGACACGGACCATGTCCGCATTGTCCAGGCCGTGCAGCCCGGAAAGGCGGTCATCAGAGCCGCGGCCGGGGACTGCTCCGACGAGATTGAGATCACGGTCATGCCCTTTGTGACCACCGTGGAGATCGAGGGGACCGCGGCGGCGGGGCAGACTGTCCGCGCCAAGGTCAACGTTCTGGGCGGCGGGGAGTATGACTGCGACCTGTTCCCCGAGCTCAGGGTGCAGTGGTATGTTTGGAAGGAGGAGGACTATCCGGACTATACCAAGCTCGTGCCTCTGGACGGGGAGACAGAGCGGGAGCTGGTCATCCCGGAAAATCAGGTTGGAAATTATCTGTACTTCCGACTGGATTACAATGGGGAGGAAAAAGCCCCCTCTCGCCCGGTCCAGATCATGGGGCAGGCCGACGGCGTGCTCGCCGCCGATCTGGCCGCCCTGACCCTCCCGGAGGAGATTCGGGCGGACCCGTCCCCTCTGTCTCTGCCGACCGAGGGAAAACACGGCTCCTCCATCGCCTGGGAGAGCAGCGATCCCGGCGTGATCTCCCCCGCGGGGGTGGTGACGCTGCCCGCCCAGGGAAAACAGACCGTCACCCTGACCGCCGCCCTCACCTATGGCGGCGAGAGCAGAAGCAGGATCTTCCAAATTTTGGTCTGGTCCCAGGCCGCGGTGGACGAGGAGCAGAAAAATGAGCTCCAGCAGGCCGCCGATTCTTTGGGCGAGTGGTATCGGATCGACCCGGTCTTCGGCCGGGATGACAATGTGATCGACATTCTGCAGGCCGATCTGGCGGAACATGGGTATTCCGATCTTTCCGTCTCCATCTCCTCCGTCACAGAGGACTACGGCGGCGCCGGAATTTCCGAGGACGGCGACATCACCTATTTCTACGCCGACCCCAACACCGCGCCCGTGGTCCGGTTCGGCCGGTATCAGGTGACCTTCCTGCTGGAACAGGATGGGGCGGCTCTCCTCTACGGCCCTGTCCCGGTGATCATCGGCTGGGATGCGGACCGGGTCAGGCAGACCATGTCCGACGAAGTTCTGCGCAAGGTCACCCTGGAGACCATTCTGGCCGACGGCGATACGGCCCATGCGGTCACCCGGGACCTGACCCTGCCCCGGGCGGTGGACGGCAAGCTGTGGACTCTGATCTCCTGGCAGTCCTCCAACGAGTCGGTCCTCTCCATCCGCGGCGGGGATCAGGGCACCGCCGACACTCTGTTTGCCCCCTGTGTGGGCGTGGTCCGGCCGGGGGAGACAGAACAGAAGGTCACCCTGACCGCCGCCTTCCAGTTCCAGCTCACCAGCGATGAGATCGGCACGGAGGCGCCCATCACGCTGGTCCAGACCTATCAGGTCACCGTGCCCGCCATGACGGAGGAGGACGCGGAGGCAATCCGGGCCGGTCTGCTGGCCAAACTGGACGCCGGCTTCGCGGCCAAGGGGCTGACGGACGCATCCACCGGAGCACGGCTGGAGGCCGATGAGAACGGCGTCTATCACGCCGTCCACGATATTCAGCTGCCCACCACCCGGGACTTCGGCGTGGACGGCAAATACTACCCCGTCACCCTGTCCAGCAGCGACCCGGAACTGATCACCGCCCCCGATGTGAACAACGCCGCCCGCTTCCGGGTGTACCGCCCCGGCGTGGGCAGAGCGGACGGTGCGGCGGAGATCACCGTCACCCTCCATGACCGGGATACGGAGATCAGCGCTTCCAGGACCTTCTCCATCGCGGTCCCGGCTCTGACCCAGGCGGAGGTGGACGCGGAACTGGCACTGATGGATCGGGTGAAGGCGAGCTACTTCGAGGGGCTGAACAACGGGGCCAACGCCGCCAAGGACGACGTACGGCGGGATCTCTCCCCCTTCTTCGAGGCCTACGAGGGGGCGGACGGACAGCTGGTCTGGGTCCGGGACACGGCGGACATGACGGGGCACGGCATTGTGCCCACGCCCATCGAGGGCTGGGAGGAGCTGGAGGCCTGGCGGCTTTTCAAATCCAGCAACCCCGCCGTCATCGCCCATGAGACACTGGAGGTGACCCGCCAGGCCGAGGCCAAAGCGGTGACCATCACCAGCTATCTCTCCAGCGAGACGCTGGGCCGCTATGGGGAGCTGTATCAGAGCGACCCGGTGGAATACGCCCAGTATGAGGCGCTCTCCGGCCTGTACTATCAGCCGGTGGCGGCCCAGACCGCCGCCCGGCCCGATCCGGCCCCAATCCAGGCGGCGGGCGCCGCCTATACCGGCGCTGCCCGGCTGGCGGAGGTCCCCGCCGGGGATGTGGCAACCGTTCTGGTTCGGGGGACCCGGGACCCCTCCAGCACGGTGCCGGTGGTGGAGACCATTGATGTGACCTTCTCCCTGTCCGGTCCGGACGGGACCTGGATCGCCCCGGTGACCCTGTCCGGCCTGGACGAGACCACCGCGGTCTACGACGTGTTCCGGGAAGTCCTGTCGGACCACGGCTATACCTATACCCGGGAGCGGGGCACCTATATCGTCTCCATCACCACGCCGGAGGGCGAGACCTGGTCAGAAAAAGACAGGGGGGAGAACTCCGGGTGGCTCTACCGGGTCAACGGAACCATTCCCGACGTGTATATGGCGGCCTGCGGTCTCCACGACGGGGACTATATCCAGGTGTTCTACACAGATGACTATGATCAGGAGCACGGCTATGAAAACGACGACTGGAGCCGGCCTGAACTTCCCGGGACAGAGCAGCCGGAGGGGAGCGGGCCCGTGTCGGTGACGTGGGAGGAAGAAAGCGGCACCTATCAGGTCAGCTTCTCCCAGGAGGCCGAGGGGCCCCAGGTGGTGACCATTCCGGAAGTCGAGGGACAGCTGGTGGTGATCGTACATCCGGACGGGACGGAGGACGTGATCAAAAAGTCCCTGGTGGCCGACGGCCGGGCCGTCTTTGTTCTGGACACGGACGCCGCAGTCAGGGTGGTGGACTATGCCAATCCCTTTTCCGATGTGGCCCGGGATGCGTGGTATGCCGAGAGCGTGGACTTTGCCGCCGGGCGGGGGCTGTTCTCCGGCGTGGCGGCGGACCGCTTCGCCCCCGACCAGACCCTGAGCCGGGGCATGCTGGTCACGGTGCTCCACAGCCTGGAGGAGCCGGACGCCCGGAGCGGCCGGACCGAATATTCCGACGTGGACGCGGAGGCCTGGTATGCGCCCGGGACCGCCTGGGCCGCGGAGGCGGGCATTGTCGCCGGCTATCCGGACGGCCGCTTCGGCCCCGGCAACTCCATTACCCGGGAGCAGCTGGCGGTGATGCTCTACCGCTATGCCCAGAGCCTGGGGCTGAGCACCGGCGGCCGGGACACCCTGCGCAGCTTCTACGACAGCTGGATGATCTCCGACTGGGCGCGGGATGCCGTGGCCTGGGCGGTGGACAGCGGGATTCTCAGCGGCCGGACGGGAGGAATCCTGGACCCGGGCGGTCTCACCACCCGGGCGGAGGCCGCGGTCATGCTCCGGCAGCTGGTGGCGCTGATGCTGGCCTGAAGGCCGGAGGCAGCGGAAATAACAGAGAAGGCGGCGCGTTTCTGAATCAGAAACGCGCCGCCTTCTGTTTTCCCAGCGGGCAGACAGTCAGATTTTCTCAAACTGGGTGACATCCGACACGAAGAGCGTCGCGCCACCCACCGTCACCTCGGTGGGATAGGGGGCGGACGGAGTGGCCAGCTGTACGTTGGAGGAGATTTTCTCCGTCCGTTTGGAGCAGTGCTCCCGGATAATGGAAATGGCCTGAGGGACCCGGTCCTCCTCCGTGCCGATCAGCAGCGTGGTGTTCCCGCCGGTGAGGAAGCCGCCGGTGGAGGCCATCCGGGTGAAGTAATAGCCCGCCTCCGTCAGGGCGGCGCACACCTCCCCGCTGTCCCGCTTGTTCACAATGGCAGTGATCATTTTCATGGCAATCGCTCCTTTTCGCTGCGCGTTTGGTTCTGTGTCGCCGAACCGCTCCCAGACGCGGATGCGGCGGTTGTAGAGGATCAGTCCCAGCGTCCCCGTCACCAGCTCAGCCACCGGGAAGGCGAACCAGGCGTAGGCCAGGTCAATCCGGGAGAACAGCCAGAAGACGGGGATCAGGCAGAAAATCTGCCGGGTAAGCGAGAGCAGGACGCTGGGAAGGGCCGCTCCAATGGCCTGGAAAAAGACCGGGAAGGTCAGAGAGAGCACTGCGGGCAGAAAACTGAGCCCGATGATGTGGAAGGCGGGAATCCCGATGGAAAAGACCTCCGGCTCCGAGGTGAACAGCCCCAGAAGCTGCCCCGGGATCAGCTCGAAACAGGCGATCCCGATCAGCATGAAGGCCATGGACAGCAAGATGGTATCTTTTACCACCCGCTGACAGCGGGAGTAGGCCCCCTTGGCGTAGGTATAGCTCAACAGCGGGACGATACAGGTCTGGAGCCCGTTCATGGGGATAAAGAAGAAGGACTGGACCTTATAGTAAAGCCCCAGAACGGTGACCGCCGCGTCGGAGAAATCCGCCAGAATCAGGTTCAGGGCCATGATATACACGGTAAACAGCATCTGCATGAAGATGGAGGGATAGCCCAGCTGATAGATGCGCGCGGCGTAGGCGGGAAACAGCCGGAGGGCGGGAGGCTTTCGGATGCCGGAGGCGACAATTCCCGCCGCCAGCATCTGCCCGGCTACCGTGGCATAGGCGGCTCCCGCCACCCCCAGCTGGGGAACCGGCCCCAGGCCGAAGATCAGGATCGGGTCCAGCACAATGTTGGTGAGCGCCCCGGCGATCTGGGCCAGCATGGGCAGGCGCATGTTGCCCCGGGCCTGGTGGACCTTGCTCCAGTTGCTCTCCAGGAATACGCCCAGACTTCCGATGCACACGATCGAGCCATAGGTCATGATGTACTCGGCCACAGCGGGGGTGTCGGTGGAGCTCAGGGCGAAGGGGCGGATCAGCAGGGCGCTGAGCGCGGCGAACACCGCCCAGCTGATCAGGGCCAGCACCATTCCCATGCCTGCGGTGCGGTCCGCCTGATGGTGCTTGCCCCTTCCGTCCAGGTAGGACATCTGGGTGTTCACGCCCACGCCGGTTCCCACCGCGATGGCGGTGACAATCAGCTGGACCGGATAGATGATGGACAGGGCGGTCAGGCCGTCGTTGGAGTACTGCCCCACAAAATAGCTGTCCACGATATTGTACATGGCCTGAATCAGCTGGGCCAGCATCACCGGCGGGGCAATTTTCAGCAGAATGGCCCAGATGCTCTCCGTGTCGAAGAGGCTGTAGGAAGGACTGGTTTTCATGGCATGGCGGTACTCCCATTCCCAAAGGTTTCAAATGGCGCTCCGCCGGGCTGCGCCGCCCGAGCGGGATTTGCGGGCAAGATTATAGTAGGCTGCCGGCCGTTTGTCAAGCCCGTTTTTGGGGCGGGAGGCCGCGGCCGGTCGGCCGGTCCGGCAGCGCAGCGGCCCCCTCGGGCATTTCGTCCCGAGGGGGCCGCCTGGATTCCGCCGCTTCGGCGGATTACGGATGAGAATCAGCGGAGCTTCCCAGCTCCCGCAGCAGGGCGGACAGGAAGGTCCACACGCGTCCCACCGAGGAGATGGACACCCGCTCCTGCGTGCTGTGCACGTCCCAGGTGTCCGGGCCGAGAGAGATGCAGTCCAGCCCGGGTAGGCGGTCGGCAAAGATACTGCACTCGGTGCCCGCGTGGATGGTGGTGACTTCCATGGACCTGTCGGTCAGCTGCCGGTAAACCCGGCAGGCGGCCTCCCGCAGGGGGGAATCCGCCCGGAACGTCCACTCCGGGTAGGCTCCGTGGGCCCGGAGGGAGAAGCCCTCCCGCTCGGCCAGAGCGCGGACCTGTTCGGTCAGCTTCTCCTTCTCCCCGGGCAGGTTGCTTCTCAGGGCAAACTCCAGCCTGCACGTCCCCCCGTCCAGGGACAGCACGCCCAGATTGGTGGACACCGCCACCATGCCGGGCACCAGGGGGTCCACCTGCTGCACGCCGTCCGGGACCTGCCGAACCAGCTCCAGCAGCCGGGACAGGGCCGCCTGGGTCAGTCCCTCCCCTTCCGGGGACAGGGGCAGCTGAGACCAGGTCATAGAGATCGCGGGGCGGTCAAACCGGCTTTGCAGGTGCTCCTGGGCCTGCCGAACCAGGCGGTCCAGCTGCTCCAGTGCGGTTTCTTCCAGGGCGAGGGTACACTGGGACTGGGCGGCGATGGCGTTGGGGAAGCTGCCGCCGCTCCAGACGCACAGAGTGGGGCGGACCTGCGTCTGCAGGTCGGCCAGCAGTCCGGCCATCTCCCGGATGGCGTTGCCCCGGCCCTTTTGAATGTCCATGCCCGAGTGCCCCCCCTCCATGCCCGAGAGGGTCAGCTGAACCATCACCGGCTGCTGAAGGCCTGGGCGCCGGACCTCCAGGTCGGCCTGCACGTCCAGCTGCACGCCTCCCGCCGCGCCGGCCAGAAGGATCCCCTCCTCCTCCGAGTCCAGGTTGATGAGCCGGCGCCCCTGAAGCAGGGAGCAGTCAAAGCGCTCGGCCCCCTCCATGCTGGTCTCCTCGTCCACCGTGAGCAGACCCTCCAGGGGTGGGAAGGGACCTTCCTTCTGGGTGAGCAGCGCCAGCACATAGGCCACGCCGATGCCGTCGTCCGCGCCCAGAGTACTGCTCTCCGCCCGGAGCAGGTCCCCGTCCCGCACCAGCCGGATTCCCTGCCCGGCGGCCTCCGGGTGCTGAATCCACACCATATCCAGGTGGGCCTGGAGAATCACCGGCTCCCGGTCCTCACAGCCCGGGTCGGCCGGGCGGCGGATAAGCAGATTGCCCAGCTCATCCTGCCGATACCAGAGTCCGTGTTCCCGGGCCACGCCTGCGCAGTAGTCGGAGACGGCCCGGGTATTTCCGGATCCGTGGGGAATGGCGCACATCGCCTGGAAGAAGTCGAACACCCGGCGGGGCTCCAGATTCAGCGTTTGATCCATTGCATTTTCTCCTCCTTGTTTCACGCGCTCCCCCCGGGGCGGATGGGACCTCAGGCGGCCTGCCGTCCGGCGGAGAGGCTCTTTTTCCCGGCCTCCAGAATGGAGTAGAGGATCATGGCCAGGAACATGCCGATGATGGGAACGGGGACATAATCTCCCACCCAGGCCAGCCAGCCGAAGCCCACCGGGGGCGCGGTCATGGTCAGGCCCACAAAGGAGGCGACCACCCAGGCCGCCATGGCGGAGGGGTTGACCGATTCCGTCGACTGGGGATTGTCCACCTGATACCGCTTCCGGTTGCAGATGTAGTAATCGGCCACGATGATGCCGGCCACGGGAATGATGAACACGCCCAGAATGGACAGGAAGTTTTCAAAGTACTTGTACATTCCGATGGCGGCCACGGCGGTGCTGATCAGACCGATGATAACGGACAGGCGGATGCGGGGAATCTTCACGATGCCGTCCAGCATATTGGTCACGCCCAGCACGCTGGTGTACAGGTTGTTATCGTTGGTGGTCCACTGGCAGATGATCAGACCGACGGCGCCCAGGATGCCCATGTTCAGGTCCTCGATCATGACCTCCACAATGTTCCAGTTGTGGAAGGCGTAGGTGAAGAAGGAGCCGCACAGCAGGATGGGAATGAACCCCCATACATAGCCCAGGGAGAGGCCCTTCAGGCAGTCCTTTTTGCTCTTGGCGAACCGGCTCACGTCGCCGATGACGGCGATTCCGCCGGCATAGCTGCTGATGACAATGGCAAGGCCCATGGGGATGGTGATGGGGGTGCCCACCGGGCCGGAGCCGATAATATCTCCGGCCGGCACCAGGGCAAAGGTCTTCCAGATGGCCACGGCGCACAGCAGAACCAGAATGGGGAAGCTGAACTTGCTGAACTTTTCAATGGCCTTGAATCCGAAAATTGCCGTTGTGGCCATAGCCAGGCCGCCCAGGATGGTGAAAACGATGGTGGGAGTCTCCAGATTCCACCCCTGACGGAGGATGGAACTCACCGTGTTTCCGAACAGGTCGGACTGAAAGGCAAACCAGCCGAAGTTGGAGAAACACAGCATCGCGCCGAAAATCCGGGAGCCGTTTCTCCCGAAGGGAAAGCGGGCGGTGAAGGAGGCGGACAGGTGGAGATGGACCGAAACCATCCCCACAAAAGCGGCGATGACAAAGACCAGAATGGCGCCGACCACACTCACCAGGACCGTGTTCCAGAAGGACAGTCCGTCGGCCAGCAGGCCGCCGGTGGCCAAAATACTCAGGCCTGCTCCCATCCACACGATTCCCATGTCCAGCCAGTTCCGCCTGGCATGCTCCGGAACCGGGACGTCTTCATAGTCGTTGAACTGCTCGTCCA
>CALWVX010000043.1 GCA_944385065.1 uncultured Oscillospiraceae bacterium
TCATAGAAGTCGCCCAGGCGGAAGAACAGGATGGAGTCCGGGTTCTGGGCCTTGATGTCCAGATATTGCTGCATCATGGGGGTGATTTCGGCCATGGGGGACCTCCTTGGGAGAGTGAAGAGTGGAGAGTGGAGAGTGAAGATAGGAGATATGAGATAGGAGTTAAAATCAGGAATTAGAAGTTGGGAATTGACCGTTGACGGATCGTTTGCGCAGGGGCGCACCATGCGCGCCCCTGCGGGTGAACGATGGTCCGTTTAAAGAGAGATGATATGGGGCCACCGCCTCCGGCCAGGTCACGCGCCGCCGGCCGGCGGCGGAACCTCCCGTCCCACCAGCTCGTCCAGCGACACCCGGTACAGATCCGCCAGACGGATGAGGGTGGACAGCTGAGGTTCCCGCTCGCCGTATTCATATCGCTGATAGGCCCGGACGACAACGCCGCAGGCATCGGCGACGTCCCGCTGAGACAGTTTGCGCTGTTCTCGGAGTTGTACGAGCCGTTCAGAAAAGGTAGACATTTCGGACACCTCTTGACAACGACCGAATGAGCGCATATAATAAGAATACGCTCGTTTGGTCATATTTTAAATATACGGAAAGGAGAAAATTATGGTGTCATTACTAGATGTACTCTACACCTACGCCCAGGAGAACCTGGTGCTCCGAATGCTGAAGGAGGAGGTCGCCGACCTGAAGAGGGCGGAGCGGGAGGGAGAGGCGCTGATGGATCAGCTGGAGGCCCTGGGCGGGGAGCCGGAGCGGCTGGTGGAAAAGCTGCGCTTCACCGGGGACACTGCCGCCTTTCTGCGGGAGCGGGGGGCCTTTCTGGCCGGACTGTCGGTGGGGCTGGAGCTGGGGGAACTCAGGCCAGCTCCCCGAAGAGAGACCACTTGTTGGCCCCGGTGATCTTCACCTGGGCGAAGGAGCCCACGGCGGAGTCGGGCCCGGCCACCCGGACCAGCCGGTTGCCCGGAGTCCGGGCGGTGAGGGGATAGTCCGGGTCGCCGCCCGTCCCGTCGATGAGACAGCGCACCGTCTTCCCGATATAGGCCCGGTGCTTCTCCTCGGAAATCTGGTCCTGGAGGGCGGTGAGGCGGTTGAAATTGGCCAGCTTCTCCTCCCGGGGCATGGGGTCGTCCATCCGGGCGGCCGGGGTGCCCGGGCGGGGAGAGAAGATGAAGGTGAACAGGGCGTCGAAGCGCACTTCCTCCAGCACCTTCAGGGTGTCCTCAAACTCCGCCGTGGTCTCCCCGGGGAAGCCCACGATCACGTCGGAGGTGAGTACCACGTCGGGGATCAGGGCTTTCAGCGCCCGGATTTTCTCCAGATACTGCTCCCGGGTGTGGCGGCGGTTCATGGCGGCCAGCACCCGGTCGTTCCCCGCCTGGAAGGGCAGGTGGAGCACCGGGGCCACCTTTTCGCACCGGGCCATGGTCTCAAAGAGCTTCTGGGTGGCGTCCTTGGGGTGGGAGGTCATGAACCGGATGAGAAAGTCCCCGGGGATGGCGTTCACCTGCTCCAGCAGGTCGGCGAAGTCGCAGGGGGAGTCCAGGTCTTTGCCGTAGGAGTTCACGTTCTGGCCCAGGAGGGTGATGTCCTTGTAGCCCTCGGCCGCCAGCTGACGCACTTCGCTTAAAATGTCCTCCGGCTTTCGGGAGCGCTCCCGGCCCCGGACATAGGGGACGATGCAGTAGGAGCAGAAGTTGTTGCACCCGTACATGATGGACACCCAGGCCTTCACCTTGTCCTGGCGGACCACCGGGATGCCTTCGGCGATGGAGCCTGCCTCGTCGGCGGTCTGGAAGATGCGGCCCCGGTGGAGCAGAAGGGTGTGGAGCATCTCGGGGAATTTCCACAGGGCGTGGGGGCCGAACACCAGGTCCACATGCCGGTAGGACTGGCGGATTTTCTCGGCCACCCGGGGTTCCTGGGCCATGCAGCCGCACAGGCAGATGATCTGCTCCGGGTGCCGCCGCTTCACATGGACCAGAGCGCCCACGTTGCCCAGCACCCGCTGCTCGGCGTGCTCCCGGATGGCACAGGTGTTGATGACGATGACCTGGGCCTGCTCCTCGTCCTGGGTGAAGCCGTAGCCCATCCGGGCCAGATAGCCCCGGATGCGCTCGGAGTCGGCCTCGTTCTGCTGACAGCCGTAGGTGTCCACAAAGGCCAGCGGGGGCTGGGGTAGCTGAGCGTTCCGCTGAGCCACCGCCTGACAGTGGTCCAGCTGGGCCTGAATTTCCTGGGGGGAGATAAGGGTGGTAGCGCGTTCCATGTGAGACCTCCATGCCGCGCCGCCCGGGGAGAACCGCCCGGGACAAGCGCCAGTTTGAACTATCATTATACTATTTTTCCCGGGAAAAAACAAGGTCCGGCCCGGCCCGCCGGCATATTTGCCCGCCGGGACGCATAGGTTTTCTTCACAGCTGAAGGCGGTACGGAAGACAGGAGTGATACCATGGGCGGGAAGGAACACGGAAAGATGGGACGGGCTGTGCGCCGGGGCGTGGCCCTGGGACTGACCCTGGTGGCGATCTGGGGGGTGGGGTTGACGGCCGATGTGGGCAGCCTGGGGGAGGAGCTGGTCCGGCTGGGAGAGCGGCCCGTCCTGGCGGCCTGGCTGATGCGGGAGCAGCTGGGGCCCCTGCCCGGGGAGGAGGCGCTGACGGGCTGGGGGCGGCTGCTGGTGGACCACGCCCCGCTGCTCTCAGCCGGAGAGGAGGGAGTGCTGGCCCTGCGGCTGGCCCGGACGGCGGAGGAGGGGGCGGACGACCCCATGGAGTCGGTGGACGACGACGACCGGGAGCAGCCCGATCTGGGCTCCTCCGACCAGGGGGAGAGCGTCATTGAGATGACCGGCCGGGGCTCCAAGGAGGGCAAGTATCTCTACCGGGGGGAGGTCTATGTGTATGACCGGACCGGGCTGGAGCTGGAGGACGGGGTGATGGACGAGGGGACGGTGCGGGTGTCCATGGGGGAGGGCCCCCAGATTCTGATCGTCCACACCCACGGCAGCGAGGCGTACAGCCAGGCCGACGGGGACCTCTATGAGGAGAGCGACCCCTACCGCACCACCGACTGCACCCACAATGTGGTCCAGGTGGGGGAGGAGATGGCCACCGTCTTTCGGGCCCACGGCTTCCAGGTGCTCCACGACACCACCCTCTATGACTATCCGGCCTATAACGGGGCGTATGAGCGGTCGCAGGCGGCGGTGGAGCGGTGGCTGGCGGAGTACCCCACCATTCAGGTGGTGCTGGACGTCCACCGGGACGCTCTGGTGAGCAGCCAGGGGGAGATTTACAAGATGGTGTCCCAGGAGGCGGGGGAGAAGGTGGCCCAGGTGATGCTGGTGGTGGGCACCGACGCCGGCGGCGGAGAACATCCCGGCTGGCGGGACAATCTGGCTTTCGCCCAGCTGCTCCAGGGCAATCTGGTCCGGGGCTACCGCAGCCTGGCCCGGCCCATCGTGCTGCGCAGCAGCACCTATAATCAGCAGCTCTCCCCGGGGTATCTGCTGGTGGAGGTGGGGGGACACGGCAACACCCTGACCGAGGCGGTGGCCGGCGCCCGGCTCTGGGCGGACAATGTGGCCCGCACCCTGCTGGAGCGGAAGGAAGCGGGGGCGTGAGCCAGGCGGAGGACCGCGGAACGGTTCCCGCCGTCGGAACAAAAGAGCGCCCCGGAGCCGGCTGTCAACTCCCGGGGCGCTCTTTGTCGTCGTCTTCCCGATATTCCGCGATGTCCTCCAGCCTGCACTGGAGGGCGGCGCACAGTTTGTTCAGGGTTTTGGTCTCCATGTTGTCGTTGGCGCGCAGTCTGCGGATGGTCTTGCTGTCGATTCCGCTTTTCTCCCGCAGCGTGTAGGTGGAGATTCCCCGCTCCCGCATGGTGGCCCACAGCTTGTCAAATACGATCATGGCGCACCTCCTCCTGTTGCCTGGATACCAACCAGTATGGGGATTATAATCCCTTTTCGTAAGAGGATATAGCCCCCATATTTGATTTTGCCGGAGCAGCCGGGCGGCTCTTTTTCTCTGTGTCCCATATTTCCCCCAAAAGTGGGACAGGCTCCCGCTATAATAGGAAGAAACTGGAAAGGAGAGTGAAGGTATGGACGACTGGTACAGCCGGCCGGCCGGACAGGTCATGCGGGAGCTGGACACCGGTCCGGAGGGCCTGACCCGGCGGGAGGCCGCCCGCCGGCTGGAGCGGGAGGGGCCCAACGAGCTGGAGTCGCCCCGGGGGCCGGGGCTGGCGGTCCGGCTGCTGGGACAGCTGAAGGACCCGATGATTCTGGTGCTGCTGGCGGCGGCGGGGCTGTCTCTGGCGGCCAGCGGGGGAGAGGACTGGCTGGACGGCGTCATCATTCTGGTGATCGTGGCGGTGAACGCGGTGATCTCCATCACCCAGGAGGACCACGCCCAGCAGGCCCTGGAGGAGCTGCGGCGCATGTCCACGCCCCAGGCCCGGGTGCGCCGGGAGGGGAGGGAGGAGAAGATCCCGGCCGCCCAGGTGGTGCCCGGGGACGTGATTTTGCTGGAGGCGGGGGATCAGGTCCCCGCCGACGCCCGGATTCTGGAGTGCAGCCGCCTGCAGGCCGACGAGTCCGCCCTCACGGGGGAGTCGGTTCCGGCGGAGAAGGAGGCCCGGGAGTCCCTGCCCGGCGGCACACCCCTGGGCGACCGGGTCAATATGGTGGTGTCGGGCACCCTGATCACCGCCGGCCGGGGGACCGCCGTGGTGGTGGCCACCGGCATGGACACGGAGATGGGCCGCATCGCCGGGCTGCTGCTGGAGGGAGGTCAGGGGGAGACGCCCCTCCAGCGGAAGATGGGGGAGATTTCCAAAAGCCTGTCCTTTCTGTGCCTGTGCGTGTGCGCCATCATGTTCGGGGTGGGGCTCTTTCAGGGGAAGGGGATGCTGGACATGTTCCTCACCGCCGTCTCCCTGGCGGTGGCCGCCATCCCGGAGGGACTGCCCGCCATCGTCACCATTGTGCTGGCCATGGGGGTGCAGCGGCTGGCCGCCCGGGGGGCCATTGTGAAAAAGCTTCCGGCGGTGGAGACCCTGGGCTGCGCCGGGGTGATCTGCTCGGACAAGACGGGCACCCTCACCCAGAACAAAATGGAGGTGCGGCAGGTGTGGACGCTGCCCGGCCAGCGGCGGCGGGAGGTGATGACGGCGGCCTGCCTGTGCTGTGACGCCCGACTGGAGTGGAGGGCCGGGGCGCCCACCGCCTCCGGTGACCCCA
This sequence comes from uncultured Oscillospiraceae bacterium, assembly GCA_944385065.1. Lineage (GTDB taxonomy): Bacteria > Bacillota > Clostridia > Oscillospirales > Oscillospiraceae > Lawsonibacter. Next base: position 5,258 of record CALWVX010000043.1, read on the forward strand.
CAGAGGCCGCGCTGGTGGTGGCTGCCGCCCGGGAGGGGGTGGACCAGGCCCGGGCACTGGAGGAGTGGCCCCGGCTGGGGGACATCCCCTTTGACTCGGGGCGCAAGCTCATGACCACCTTCCATACCGGGCCGGAGGGGGGCTGCACCGCCTTTGTCAAGGGGGCCCCGGACGTGCTGCTGGAGCGGTGCGTCCGCGCCGGCCGGGGGGCGCTGTCCCCGGCGGACCGGGAGCGGATTCTGGCGGCCAACGAGGAGATGGCCTCCCGGGCCCTGCGGGTGATCGCTGTGGCCCGGCGGGAGCTGCCCGCCCTGCCCGCCAGCCCGGAGCCGGGAGAGGTGGAGCGGGAGCTGACCTTTCTGGGGCTGTTCGGCCTGATGGACCCACCCAGGCCGGAGGCGCGGCAGGCGGTGGAGCTGTGCCACCGGGCAGGGGTCCGGCCGGTGATGATCACCGGGGACCATCGGGCCACCGCCCTGGCGGTGGCCCGGGAGCTGGACATTGCCCGGCCCGGCGACTGGACGGTGACCGGCGCCGAACTGGACTTCATGCCCCAGGAGGTGCTGGAGGAGGACATCGCCCGCTTCGCTGTCTTCGCCCGGGTGTCTCCGGAGCACAAGATGCGCATTGTCCAGGCCTGGCAGAAGCGGGGAAAGGTGGTGGCCATGACGGGGGACGGCGTCAACGACGCCCCCGCCCTGAAGTGCGCCGACATCGGCTGCGCCATGGGCCGGGCGGGCACCGATGTGGCCAAGGGGGCCGCCCACATGATCCTTACCGACGACAATTTCTCCACCATCGTGGCCGCCATTGAGGAGGGGCGGGGCATTTATGCCAACATCCGCAAGGCGATTCACTATCTGCTCTCCTGCAATATCGGGGAGATTTTCACCATCTTCCTCGCCACCCTGCTGGGCTTCGGGCAGATGCCCCTGGTGCCGGTGCAGCTGCTGTGGCTCAATCTGGTCACCGACTCCCTGCCCGCCCTGGCCCTGGGGGTGGAGCCGGTGGAGGAGGGGGTAATGGACCAGCCGCCCCGGGACGCCCGGGCCCCGCTGTTTGACCGGCGGTTTTCCCTGCGCCTGGCCTGGCAGGGACTGATGGTGGGAGGGCTGACTCTGGCGGCCTATTTTCTGGGTCTGACCTGTCTGGCCTCCCCGGATGGGACGGGGGCGGCGGCCAACACCATGGCCTTTGCCACCCTGACCATGTGCCAGCTGTTCCATGCCTTCAACGTGCGCAGTGAGGACCGCTCCCTCTTCGCCCAGGGGGTGCTGTCCAATCCGGCCATGAACCGGGCCTTTCTGGCGGGAATGGCCATGCAGCTCTCCGTGCTTCTGCTCCCGCCGCTCCAGGGGGTGTTTTCAGTGATCCCCATGAGCGGGCAGCAGTGGCTGGCGGTGCTGGCCCTGGCCGCCGCTCCCATCCCGATCTGCGAGGCGGTCAAGGCCCGAAACCGGAGGACAGCCGCCCGGGACAGCGCCCCGGAGCGGGAGCGGGCCGCCAAATAACATACATAAACTTCCTCCCTTCCCGGCACACTACCACGGAAGGGAGGGATTTTTATGGTCAGAGAGGACCGCGCGGACGGGCCGCACCCCCGGAAGGTTCCGCTGTTTGACCGCCCGCTGTCCCGGCAGGCGCTGGCAGAGGTGTTTGCCGACTGCGTGGACTATATGGAGCGGACCGTCTATCTCAACGGAGACCGGGAACGCACCGTCACCGTCTGCTATCTGCTGGGCATGGCCCGAAACGAGCGGCTCAGCGACTATATTCTCCGCCCCCTGGCCCAGGACCCGGCGTTGAGCCGGGCGCCGGAGGGAGAGCTGTTCTCCCGGCTGCAGTACGGGGCGCTCTATAATCTGGCGGCCATCCGGCGGGAGACCCTGGACGATGTGGTCAACGACCTGATCCTGGGCAGCTGTGCCCTGTTTTTCCCCGGGCGGCTGGACGCGCTGACCCTTCCGGTGCCCACGGAGGAGAAACGGGCGGTGGGGGAGCCGGACAACGAGCCCGCCCTGAAGGGCAGCCGTGAGTCCTTTGTGGAATCGATCCGGACCAACACCGCCATGGTGCGCCGGCATCTGAAGGCGCCCCAGCTGAAAATCCGGGAACATATTGTGGGGCGGCAGTCCCGCACCCTGGTGGACGTGCTCTATCTGGAGGGGATCGCCGACCCGGACACGGTGTCCCAAGTGGAGGAGAAGCTGGATCAGATGGACATTGACGGGGTGGAGACGGCGGGCAATCTGGAGGAGTATCTCACCGACACGGCCCGGACCCCCTTTCCCCTGATGGCCTATACCCAGCGGCCCGACCGGCTGTGCCAGGGGCTGCTGGAGGGCCGGGCGGCTGTGTTTGCCGACGGGATTCCCCTGGGCTGGCTGGTCCCGGGCACGATGGATCAGTTTTTCAAGACAGGGCAGGACCGGGCGTATCACTGGCTGACCGCCTCCGCCCTGAGTTTGATCCGCTATCTGTGCGCCCTGATCACCCTGCTGGTGCCCGGACTGTATATCGCTCTGGTCACCTTTCACCCGGAGGCCATTCCGCCGAAGCTGGCCCTGTCCATTGTGGCGGCCAAGCAGGAGGTGCCCTTTTCCACCATTTTTGAGGTGCTGATCATGCTGCTGGCCTTCGAAGTGATTCAGGAGGCCGGTCTGCGCCTGCCGGGCCCCATTGGGGCCACGGTCTCCATTTTGGGCGGCCTGGTGGTGGGGAGCGCGGCGGTGGAGGCACGGATTGTCTCTCCGGCGGTGCTGATTGCGGTGGCCATCGCCGGCGTGGCCGGCTACACCATGCCGAGCCAGGATTTCGGCAACGCCCTGCGCCTGTGGCGCTTTCTGCTGGCCATTCTGGCCAGTGTGGGCGGTCTGTTCGGCCTGGCTCTGGGATGCGCCGCCCTGGTGTACCACCTGGCTCAGCTGGAGTCCTTCGGAGTGCCCTATCTGGCCCCCTTCACCACCGGGGTGGGGGCGACCCGGGGCCACCCCAGCCTGTTCCGGCTGCCTCTGCCCGCCATGAAATGGCGGGACGGGGCTGTGCGCACCCAGAACAGGAGGAACCAGCGATGAACAAAAGTCTGGCCCTTTTGCTGGGGGCCTGTCTGCTGCTGTCCGGCTGTACCGGCCTGCCTGCCGCCCGGGAGATGGGCGATATGGCCCTTCTGCGTACCATGGGGGTGGATCTGGCCCCCGAGGGCCTGGAGATCACCGCCTCCACCGGCCCCCGGGCCCGGGGGCTTCAGGGGACGGGAGAGCCCGCCCTGGTACTGTCGGCCCGGGAGGACTCCCTCAGTGCGGCCTGCCTAGCTCTCCAGGGGCTCAGCGACAGCTATGTGTTCTTCGGATATGTGGACCAGCTGCTGCTGGGGGAGGAGCTGGCCCGATCCGGGGCTTTGCCGGTGCTGGACTACTTTGCCCGGGATGTGGAGCTGGGGCTGGGCGCACAGCTGTGGCTGACTCGGGGAACCACCGCCCGGGCGGCGGTGGAGTCGGGGGGAGAACAGGGGGTGGAGGGCCGCCTGTCCACCCTCCAGACGGATGGAAAACTGGGAGTGGCGGCCATTACCCGCACAGCCGGGGAAATTTATACCGATCTGCTGGAGCGGGGAGCCGCTTTTGTCCCTGTCCTGACGCTGGAGGGGGAGGACGCCTCCCTGCGGGAGAGCGGCTATGGAGTGCTGGGCCCGGAGGGGCTGACGGGTTTTCTGGAGGGAGAGGCCGCCCGGGGGCTGGAACTGCTGGCGGGGCGGGCTCCGGCCCAGGTGCTGACCGTGGAATTGGGGAGTAATCAGGTCTCGGCCAGGCCGCAGGCGGTCTCGCTGCGGGCTGAATTGGACCTTCAGGAGGGGGAGCCGGCGGGGCTGAAGCTGGAGTGCCGTGTGGAGATGGGGCTGACGGAGGATCGGCGCTCGCCCACGGGAGAGGAGCTGGCGCAGCTGCGCCGCCGATTGGAGCGGCGGGCCCTGGAGCAGATTGAGTCCGCCCTGGCGAGCCTGCAGGAGTGGGGAGCCGACTGCGTCGGTCTGGGCGCGAAGGCGGGACTGGCCTGTCCGGGGGAGTGGCGGCGGATCCAGGAGGACTGGCCGGCCCTGTTTGGGCGGGTGAAGATCGAGACAGACGTGCGGGTTGTCATCTATGAGTGAGGGGGGAGTCCGTGAAAAGGGATCAGATTTCACGCACCCAGCTGATGGCGCTGCTGTGGGCGGGCGTCATGGCTCCGGCGGCCCAGCTGCTGCCCGGGCTGCTGCTGCCCCGGGCGGGGCGGGGAGCGTGGCTGGCCGTTGCCCTGGCGGCCCCCCTGGTGCTGGCCGCCGGATGGATGTGGGGGCGTCTGGCCGGCCGGGACGGTCCGGCGGGGGAGATTTGCCGCCTGATCGGCCGGGGACCGGGGCGGGTACTCCTCTTTATATATATGGTGTGGGGGGAGCTGATGCTCACCGTGCGGCTGCGGGCCTGCGCCCAGCGGCTGCTGGCCTCGGGAAACCGGGACGGAGCGCTCTGGTTCTTTGTGCTGGCTCTGGCCGCGCTGCTGCTGTGGATGGGCCGGGGAAAGCTGGCCGCTTTCGCCCGGGCGGGGCAGATGTTCCTGGCGGCCCTGCTGACAGCCGCCGGAGTGGTTCTGGCTCTGTCCTGGATTCAGGCCAGACCGGAGCGTCTGTTTCCTCTGTGGTGGAATGACGCCGTACCCGTGCTTCTGGCGGCGCTGGAGGGAACGGGAGTGCTGGGCTGGGGCCTGTTCGCCGCATTCCTGCTGGGCCGCGTCCGCCCGGCGAAGGGAACGGGCTGGCACTGGCTGGCCTGGGGGCTGGGAGGAACGCTGCTGCTGGCTGGTGCACAGATGATCATTCTGGGCAATTTGGGGGCCGAGCTGGCAGCCCGGCTGGACAACCCCTTCTTCACGCTGGCCAAGAGCGTGGGAGTGGAAGGGGCTTTTCAGCGGGTGGAGAGTCTGGTTTCCGCCCTGTGGACCTTTGCGGATCTGGCCATGGGCGGAGTTCTGATCTTTGCCCTGCGGATTCTGGGAGACGAGGTGCTGCCGCCCGCCGCCCGGCGCTGGGTGCCCTGGGGAGCTGTCATTCTGGCCTCGGTGGGGAGTCTGACCCTTCTGGCGGGCGCCGCCGGGGTGGAGACGTGGAGCAGGCGGTGGGTCCCGATAGGGAATCTGATTTTGGGCGTGGCCGTCCCGGCGCTGCTGTGCTTGGTCGATCGGGCGGCGGGGAAGGGCAAAAAGAGGGGCATATCTTGTGGTCCAAAAGCGAAAAAACTTGCAGATATAGAGGAAGAAAAAAAGTCCGATGAAAAATGAAAAAAGTGGTTGACAAATGGAGCTACTTTTGCTAGTATAGTCAAGCGCTTCGGGCGGGGCCGCAGGGCCGGACGCAAAGGAGCGCAGGAGAGCCACAAAAGCGCCTGGAGACGGGCGGCCGAGTGAAACGAAAAAAGTTTCAAAAAGGCAGAAAAAAGTGCTTGACAAACGGCGCGGGATGTGGTAATCTAATCGAGCTGTCCGAGAGGACAGGGGCTTGCCCGGCAGGGCGGCGGATGAGAGAACGAAAAAAGTTGAAAAACTTGAAAAAAGTTCTTGACAAAGCCGAGAAGCTGTGGTAAGATAAAAGCCCGCCGCTGATGAGCGGTGTGCACCTTGTAAATTAAACAACGAGACAAACACGAAGCACCAGAATTGGATTTGGTTGTTTCACAAGCAAAGCTTGGGTGACGACCGGAAATTTCTTTGAAGCTTGGAAGGGCTTCAATAAGATGATTTAAGCGCGAAAGCGTTTAGATACCATTTTATTGAGAGTTTGATCCTGGCTCAGGATGAACGCTGGCGGCGTGCTTAACACATGCAAGTC
>CALWVX010000044.1 GCA_944385065.1 uncultured Oscillospiraceae bacterium
GCCTCGTCGCTGTCGTCGGGGTAGAGGAAGGCGGTCAGCTGATGGGGGATGTCCCCCTTGTCGAACTGGATGCCGTTCCAGGGGGCGTGGGCGGGCTGTTCCACATCGAACAGGTGCAGCCGGCTGGCCGTGCCGTTGTACGCCCCGGGGACGGCGATGTCGTACATCACCGCCTTCAGCTCCAGATCGCCGAAGGCGACGGGAAAGACCCGCCCGGTGGGAATCAGCCACCCGGGCTCCTGAATCCAGGGGTCGGGCTCCTCCGCCTGCTTGTCGTCTTCAAATTTCTGCCGGAACAGTCCATAGTGGTAATTGAGACCCACCCCGTCCCCGGGCAGCCCCAGAGCGGCGATGGAGTCCAGGAAGCAGGCGGCCAGCCGCCCCAGCCCCCCGTTGCCCAGGGAGGGCTCGGGCTCCAGCGCCTCGATGGCGGCCAGGTCCCGGCCCATCTCCTCCATCATCGCCCGCGCCTGATCCCGAAGGCCCAGGGCCAGCAGCTCGTTGGACAGCAGCTTGCCCAGGAGAAACTCGGCGGAAAAGTAGTACAGCTTCCGGCTCCCCTCCGGGGCCGGCCGCCCCCGGGAAAGGTTCCCGCACAGCACCAGCAGCGCCTCATACAGCTGCCGGTCGCTGCACTGGTCCGGCTCCCGGCCAAACCGCTCCCGCGTCAGGGACTGAACCTGTTCTCTCAGCGTCATCTCACATCTTCTCCTTTCCCATCCGCCGGGGCAGGCGCTGATACACCCGCATCTCCCGGTACAGGCGCCGGGCGGTCTGCTCCCCATAGCTGCCCGGCAGGGCCCGCCACTTCCAGTTGTCTCCCAGGGTGGACGGCGTGTTCATCCGGGCCTCGCCGCCCAGGCCCAGAATGTCCTGCATCTGCATGACGGCCAGGTCGGCGGGGGAGGCCCAGGCCCCGCGCATCATCCCCCAGTGGTATCCCTCCCGGCTGTTCAGCCGCAGATACTCCCTGGCGAAGGACACGTCCTTCCGGGGGGCGGAGGCCATCCAGCCCAGAATGGTGTCGTTGTCGTGGGTGCCGGTGTACACCACGCAGCGGCGGGGATAACAGTGGGGCAGATAGTCGCTGCCCTTGTCCCGGCTGTCAAAGGCGAACTGGAGCACCTTCATCCCGGGGAAGCCCGACTGGCGCAGCATCCGGCGCACCGACGGGGTGAGAAACCCCAGGTCCTCGGCGATGATCTCCCGGCGGCCCAGCACTTCCCGCACTCGCCGGAAGAAGCCGATCCCCGGTCCGGGCTCCCAGTGCCCGTTCCGGGCGGTCCGGTCCCCGGCGGGGATGGCGTAGTAGGCGTCGAACCCCCGGAAATGGTCCAGGCGCAGAATATCGCAGATCCGGAACTGAAAGGCCAGCCGGCGCAGCCACCAGGCGTACCCGTCCCGCTCCATCCGCTCCCAGTCGAACAGGGGATTGCCCCACAGCTGCCCGTCCTCCGAAAAGCCGTCCGGGGGGCAGCCGGCCACCTGGGTGGGCCGCCCCTCCCCGTCCAGCTGAAACTGCTCCGGATCGGCCCACACGTCGGCGCTGTCCCCGGCCGCGTAGATGGGCAGATCCCCGATGACGGAGATGCCCTTCCGGCCGGCCCGCTCCTTCAGCGCCCGCCACTGGCGGAAAAACAGGTACTGCACCCCCTGCCAGAAGCGCACCTCCCCGGCCAGCTCTGCCCTGGCCCGGTCCATCGCCGGCCCCTCCCGCAGCCGCAGTTCCCGGGGCCACTCCTGCCAGGAGGCACCCCCGAACTTCCCCTTCAGGGCCATGAACAGGGCGTAATCCTCCAGCCAGTCGGCCTCCTCCCGGCAGAATCGGTCCAGCTCCTCCTTCTCCCGCTCCTCCAGCCGCCCGCAGGCCAGCCGCAGCACCGGATACCGGTTCTCATACAGGGCCTCATAGTCCACCTGCTCCGGGTCACTCCCCCAGTTCCGGCCGGCGTACTCCTCCCGCCTCAGCAGCCCCTGCTCCGCCAGATCGTCCAGATCAATGAAATAGGGGTTACCCGCGAAGGAGGAGAAGGACTGATAGGGGGAATCTCCATAGCTGGTGGGTCCCACCGGCAGAATCTGCCAGCAGGACTGCCCCGCCGCGGCCAGAAAATCCACAAACTCCCGGGCCGCCGCCCCCATGGTCCCGATGCCGTGGGGGGAGGGCAGACTGGAAATGGGCATCAAAATTCCCGCTCGCCTCATGGCTCTCACACTCCTTTTTTCTCTTCTCTCGGCCGGGCCACACTCGCCCCCTCCAGCAGCCGGAAGGGGGCCGTCTCATGAACCGGTTCTCCCTCCTCCCGGATCTGGGCCAGCAGGAGCTCCACCCCCCGCCGCGCCATCAAGTCGGTGTCCTGACAGACAGTGGTCAGCCGGGGAACGGAATACCGGGCCAGAAACACCCCGTCATAGCCCATGACCGACACGTCCTCAGGCACCCGCAGGTTCAGATCCCCCAGCGCCCGGATGGCCCCGATGGCCAGCACGTCGCTCATGGCAAAGACGGCTGTCACCTCCGGGCACCGCTCCATCAGCCGCCGGGCGGCGGCGTAGCCGTCGGCCATATCGTACCGGCAGGGCTCCGTCCGACCTTCGTCCAGAGACAGTCCCCGCGCCTCCAGCGCCCGGCGGCAGCCCCGCAGCCGCTGCCGTCCGATCTGGGACAGGGGCTGCCCGCCCCCCAGCACGCCGATCTCCCGGTGCCCCCGGTCCAGCAGGTAGGAGACGGCCTGAAAGGCCGCCTCCTCGTCGTCGGTGGTCAGGGAGGACAGATGCGCAAAGCCCAGCCCCCGGGCGGAACCGGTGAGCAGCACGCAGGGAACTGTGACTCCGGCAAAGGAGCGCTGAAAGTCCCAGGCCGCGCCCCCCAGGAAGAGAATGCCCGCCGGCTTGCGCTCCCGGCACAGCTGGGCGGCAAAGGCCGCCCCGTCGGCGGCCTCGTCCAGATAATACAGCTCTGCCTGCCGTCCCCGCTCCCGGAGCAGCGCCTGCGCCCGCTCCACCAGGTCGGCAAAGAGCAGATTCTGACTTCCCTGCACCAGGACGGCGACGCCGGTGTCCTGGCGCTGCTTCAGGTGTCTGGCGTTGTTGTTGGGGTGAAAGTCCTGTTCGGCCACCACGGCCAGCACCCGCTTCCGGGTCTCCTCGCTCACATCCCGGCCGCCGTTGAGCACCCGGGATACCGTGGCCACTCCGCACCCCGCCAGCCGGGCAATATCTTTGATGGTCATTCGCTTTCTCTCTCTTTCCGGCTCCGCCGTTCTGGAATCGTTTCCAGCATCACTTAAGCAGGATCATACCCCCTTTCTCCACCGGAGGCAAGCAGTTTTGCCCCCTTCCCCGGATTTTTGTGGGAATCTCAAAAATGTCCCGCTCATTTTTGTGCAACCCGCCCGCTTCCACAAACAGGAAGCCCAATTTTCATGAGATTTTCATTGTCATCTTCTGGAGAATCCAGTATAATGAAGATAGAAAGCTGGGGCCTCCGGCCCCGCTTGCGCAGCGGAGGAGGTGCACCATATGAATCCTTATGTGGTATCCATCAGCCGGGAATACGGCAGCGGCGGCCGCCTGATCGGCAAACAGCTGGCTCAGCGGCTGGGCATCCCATGCTATGACCGCACCATCATCCAGATGGCCGCTGAAAAAAGCGGCCTGTCTCCTGACTTTGTCGCCCGGGCCGGCGAGCGGCTCCGGGGCCGTTTTCATCTGGTCCCGTCCGCCGGCGGGGGCAATCCCGCCTTTTCGGATCAGCGCGTCCCCGTCGGCCAGCAGGTCTTTTTCGCCCAGTCGGAGGTCATTCTGAAGCTGGCCGACCAGGGCCCCTGTGTCATCGTGGGCCGGTGCAGCGACTATGTGCTGGCCGGAAAGCCCGGCTGTCTGAAGGTCTTTCTCCACGCCGACCTGTCCAGCCGCGTGCGCCGGTGCCTGGAGGAATATCACCTGCCCCCCGAGGGGGTGGAGCAGCGCATCCGCCAGACCGACCGGGACCGCTCCAGCTACTACTCCCACTACACCGGCCAGACCTGGGGCGACATGCGCAACTTTGACCTGACGTTGAATACCGCCGTCACCGGGGTGGACGGGGCGGTGGAGGTCATCGCCGCCCTGGTGAAGGCCCGCCTCAGCGGGCAGGAGGGGGCGGAATGATCTCCCTCCAGCTCTCCCTTCCCCAGGGGCACGGAAAAAACTATATCGCCGCCGTGGAGGGCGCGGGCGCCCTTCCCCGGGGGGGCTACTGCCCCGCCCCCGACCTGAGCTGCGCCGGCCTGATCCTGTGCGGCGGGGAGGATCTGGACTGGACCCTGTTCGCCGACCGGGATCAGGGCTCCGAGCCCCCCGACCGGGACCGGGACCAGGCCGAGCTGGCACTGTGCCGCGCCTTTCTCCAGGCGGGCAGGCCCATCCTGGGGATCTGCCGGGGGATGCAGCTGCTCAACGTGGCGCTGGGGGGCGACCTGATTCAGGACCTGCCGCCCCAGGTACGCCCCTTCCACACCCGAAAGGGCGGGGATCAGGTCCACCCGATCCGCTGCGAGGAAGGTTCCTTTCTCCACCGGCTGTACGGCCCCCTGTTCCCGGTGAACAGCTCACACCATCAGGCGGTGGGCCGCCTGGGGGAGGGTTTGCGGGCGGCCGCCTGGTCTGAAGGCGGCTTTCTGGAGGCCGTGGAGCTGGCCGGCCGGCCGGTGCTGGGAGTCCAGTTCCACCCGGAGCGCATGGCCTTCGCCCGCCGGCGGGCGGACACCGTGGACGGCGCCCCCATTTTCAATTACTTTGTCAACCTGTGCGGAGAGAGCATCTGACCCGCTCCCCTTCCGCCTCACTTTTTACTTTCACTTCGGAGGTACATCTGCCATGCATATCCCCGCGCCCCGTCTGCTCTCCCTGCTTCTGCTCCCCCCGCTGGCGGCCGGCATGCTTGCCGCGGGCGCCCTCACCACCCGGGCCGCCGATCAGGAGCAGGAGCGCTTCACCATCTCCTCCATTTCCCTCACCCCGGCTCAGGCGTCATCGGACGCCTCCCCGGAGTCGCTGCCCTTCGCCCGACCCGACCGGATGGAGCGCTATCAGGCCTGGGCGGAGGCCAACCCGGACTGGACCGCGGCTCAGACCGTGCTGTGGGTGAATATGGACCGGGACCGTCCTTTTTACACCGATCCCGACACCGTGGAGCAGCCGGACAGCCTGACCGTTCTGGTCAACAAATATCATCTGCTCTCCGCCGACTACGTCCCCGAGCTGGAGAGCGTGGGGGCGGGCTACGGCTCGGGCTCCCTGCGGCCCCAGGCCGCAGACGCCTTCCGGGCCATGGCTGACGCCGCCCGGGCCGACGGCATCTCTCTGCGCAGCGTGTCCGCCTACCGCTCCTATGACCGGCAGGAGAGCATTTACCGCCGATACCTGTCCCAGGACAGCCAGAGCAGCGTGGACACCTACTCCGCCCGCCCCGGCTCCTCCGAGCACCAGACCGGTCTGGCCCTGGACATCAACGTGGCCAGTCTAAAGGCCCACTTTGAAGACACTCCCGCCTATGCCTGGCTGGTGGAACACTGCGCCGAGTTCGGCTTTGTGCTGCGCTATCCCCAGGGCAAGGAGTCTATCACCGGCTATCAGTTCGAGCCCTGGCACTACCGCTATGTGGGCCGGGAGATCGCCCAGGTGTGTATGGACCAAAACCTAACTCTGGAGGAGTATTTCGCCCTCCAGCCCACTCAGTCGGAGCCGGACCAGAAAACCGCCGCCCCCACCGCCGAACAGCCGGCCCCGCCCAAGCCCGACCCCGATCTGCCCCTGATCTGAGAAACATAATCTGCCCCGGACCGCTGTGCGGTCCGGGGCAGATTTCTTTCAGATCACTCCTGTTTTGGGGGCAGGGAGTCGTCCTCCCGGATCCAGTCCTCCACATGGACCACCGAATAGCCGGTCTCCGTGTTGCGGATAACCACCCGGTCGATGCCCGCGTTGATGATGACCCGGCGGCACATGGAGCAGGACGTGGCGTCGTGGAGCAGCTCCCCGTTTTTCGCCTCCCGCCCCGCCAGATACAGGGTGGCCCCCAGCGTATCCCGTCGGGCCGCGGAAATAATGGCGTTCATCTCCGCGTGGACCGACCGGCACAGCTCATACCGCTCTCCCGACGGAACGTTCATGGCCTCCCGCGCGCAGTAGCCCAGGTCCATGCAGTTCTTCCGCCCCCGGGGCGCGCCGTTATAGCCGGTGGCCACAATCTCATCGTTTTTGACAATAATGGCCCCATAGCACCGCCGCAGGCAGGTGGACCGCTCCAGCACAGTCTCGGCGATGTCCAGATAATAGTTTTCCTTGTCAATGCGCTTCATGGGCGGAACTCCCCCTTGTTTGCTTGATGGGGACAGTATAGCCTATTTTCCCAAATCCTGCAAGTATTTTGCGTTTCTCCCCATTTCCGGCGGGAAAGCGCCGGAATCAAAGCGGAATTTACACTTTGTTTACGAATGCCTTCTTGACGATTTTCCCCGGACGCGCTATCATAATTCTAAACAATTCCGGCAGGCGGCATCGCCTGCCGTCCCTGTCCGTTCAAGGAGGCAAATCCATGATTCGCAACGCCATCCAACGCTTCATGTACGGCCGATACGGCAGCGACCAGCTCAACGTTTTTCTGATCGTCCTGTACCTGCTGTGCTATCTCCTGTCGGCTGTGACCGAGTTTCTCCCCCTGTACTGGCTCTCCCTGCTTCTCATCTGCGTGACCCTGTTCCGCATTCTCTCCCGGAACATCCCCGCCCGCCGGCGGGAAAACGCCAAGTTTCTGCAGGCCGCCGGCCCGGTGATCCAGTGGTTCCGCCTGCGCCGCACCATCCACCGGGACAAGGATCACCGCTATTTCAAGTGCCCCAACTGCGGCCAGCAGCTCCGGGTCCCCCGGGGCAAGGGGCGGATTACCGTCACCTGCCGCAACTGCGGCGCCAGTTTTCAGGAAAACAGCTGACACAGCCCCCGCCGCCTGTTCAGGCCGGCGGGGTTTTTCCTGGCCGAATACTTTCCTTTTGCCCCGGACTATGGTATAATTATTGTGTCTGGCATGCCGACGGCCGGCTGCCCGAATGAACAAAACAAGAAGGAGCGCACAAGCTATGAGTTCCTCCCATTATGACGTCATTGTCCTGGGCTGCGGCGAGGCGGGTATTTTTGCCGCCTACGAGCTGGCCCACCTCCGCCCCGAGCTGAAAATCCTGGCTGTGGACCAGGGGGCGGACATCTACCACCGCAGCTGTCCCATCGTGGCAGGCAAGGTGCGGGAGTGCATCCACTGCCCTGTGTGCCATACCATGTGCGGCTTCGGCGGGGCGGGCGCCTTTTCCGACGGGAAGTTCAACTTCACCACTCAGTTCGGCGGCTGGCTCACCGATTTCATGGAGCCCTCCCATGTGATGGAGCTGATCGACTATGTGGACTCCATCAACGTCGCCCACGGGGCCACCACCCAGTGCTTCTCCACCTCCACCCCGGAGGCCAGGGCGCTGGAGCGCCGGGCTCTGGCCTTTGACCTGCATCTGCTCCAGGCCCGGTGCAAGCACCTGGGCACCGAGAACAACCTGCGCATTCTCACCAACATCTACGAGGGCCTCCAGAACAAGCTGGAGTTCCGCTTCAACACCGAGGTGGCCTCCATCGCCCGGGACGGAACGGGCTACCGTCTGATCCTGGCCCGGGGCGGCGAGGTGTCCTGCCGGTATCTGATCGCCGCCCCCGGCCGCTCCGGGGCCGAGTGGTTTTCCAACCAGTGCAAGGAGCTGGGGCTGGAGCTGCTGAACAACCAGGTGGACCTGGGGGTGCGGGTGGAGCTGCCCGCCGCCGTCTTCGAGCACATCACCGACGTGGTGTACGAGTCCAAGCTGGTCTACCGCACCAAGCAGTACGGGGACCAGGTGCGCACCTTCTGCATGAACCCCTACGGCCATGTGGTGGCCGAGAATGTGGAGGGAGTCAACACGGTGAACGGCCACTCCTACGCCGACCCCAAGCTGCGCAGCGAGAACACCAATTTCGCCCTGCTGGTGTCCAACCGCTTCACCAAACCCTTTAACGAGCCCTACCGGTACGGCAAGCATGTGGCATCCCTGTCCAATATGCTGGCCGGCGGTGTGCTGGTCCAGCGCTTCGGCGATCTGGTGGGAGGCCGGCGCAGCAACGAGCACCGGATGAGCAAGTCCTTCGTCCGGCCCACCCTCACCGCCGCCGTCCCCGGCGATCTGTCCCTCACCCTGCCCAAGCGGCACCTGGACAACATCATCGAGATGATCTACCAGCTGGACAAGCTGGCCCCCGGCACCGCCAACTACGACACTCTGCTCTATGGAGCGGAGGTAAAGTTCTACTCCGCCCGGCTGCAGCTCACCCCCGAGCTGGAGACCGCCCTGCCCGGCTTCTTCGCCGCCGGCGACGGGGCCGGCGTCACCCGCGGCCTGGCACAGGCCGGCGCCTCCGGCGTCCAGGCCGCCCGTGCCATCGTAAAGCGTCTGTCCTAACCGGCATCAGAAAACGGCCGGCCCTGCAGGATTCTCCGCCGCCGCGCCCCCGGGCGCGGCGGCGCTCCTGCAAACCGGCCCGGGATTTCCCCTTCTTCCCCGGTTTGCGGGAATTTTTCCCGAAAATCTTTTGACACCTGATTTTGTCCAAAATTCTTTCTCCCCGTCCCAGAGGGTTTTCCCCTGAAAACCGCTGTTTGCACAGGTTCTCCACATTCTCCACAGAGTTTTCCACACCTCTGTTTCCACACCTTTTGCCCCAAGTTCTCCCCCGCACAGTTACCATAATATTTGTCAAGCTTCCATTTTACACAAACTTTACCGCGCTTTACTTTTGCAGGAACGCCCATCGTTTCCGCCGCATGGGAAAGGAAGACCGCCATGGCTCTGCTCACCGACACCATCGCCGCCATCTCCACGCCCCCCGGGCCCGGGGCCATCGGCATTCTCCGCCTGTCCGGCCCCCGGGCGGTGGAGATTGCCTCCCTCTGCTTTCGCCCGCTGGGATCCGGAACCCTGTCCGACCGCGCCCCCCGGACTCTGGTCTACGGGGACCTGCTGGACCGGGACGGAGAGGTCATCGACCAGGTTCTGGCCACCTACACCCGGGGACCGGCCAGCTACACCGGAGAGGACACCGCCGAGCTGCAGTGCCACGGCGCCCCCATGGTGCTGGCTCTGGGACTGGAGGCCCTGTTCGCCCGGGGCGCCCGGCAGGCCCGGGCCGGGGAATTCACCCGCCGCGCCTTTCTCAACGGTCGGCTGGACCTGACCCAGTCGGAGGCGGTGGGCGACCTGCTGGAAGCCTCCAGCCGGGAGGAGGCCCGCAACGCGGCAGGCCAGCTGTCCGGCGCCCTGTCCCGGCGGATCGGGACCGTCTACTCCGCTCTGGTGGATGTGATGGCCCACTTCCACGCCGTGCTGGACTACCCCGACGAGGATCTGGACCCCTTTACCCGGGAGGGCCTGTCCGCCGCCCTGACGGAACAGGAGGGGGCTCTGCGGAAGCTGGTGGCCAGCGGAGCCCGGGGCTTTCGGCTGGTCCAGGGGCTGTCCTGCCCCATTCTCGGCCGCCCCAACGCGGGCAAATCCTCCCTGCTCAACGCCCTGGCCGGCTATGACCGGGCCATTGTCACCGACATCCCCGGCACCACCCGGGACACGGTGGAGGTCCCCATCCAGGTGGACGGTCTGCCGGTGCGGCTCATTGACACCGCCGGCATTCGGGAGGGGCAGGACCCGGTGGAACAGCTGGGGGTGGAGCGCAGCCGGCAGGCCCTGGCCGGCGCCAACCTGATCCTGCTGGTGTGGGACGCCTCCTCCCCCTTCATGCGGGAGGACCGGCAGCTGCTGCTGGACTGCCTCAATGTGGCGGACACCATTCTGGTGGAGAACAAGTGCGACCTGCCCAGCCGGGATCTGCCCGACCCGGCGCTCCCGGAGGCGCTCTCCGGGCGTCTCCACCGGGTCCGGATCAGCGTCCGGACGGGAGAGGGGCTGGACCGGCTGGAGGAGGCCATGGCCTCTCTGGCCCGGGACTTCTTCCCCAGGGCCCAGGGCGAGGCCTACGGCCAGCTGCTGACCAACGAGCGGCAGGTCCAGGCCGCCGATCGGGCCAGGGAGGCGGTGGCCCGGGCCCGGACTGCTCTGGAGGCCGGCGTGACCCCCGACGCTCTCCTCACCGATGTGGAGGAGGCTCTGGAGGCTCTGGGCGAACTCACCGGCCAGTCGGTGCGGGAGGATGTCACCGACCGGATTTTCTCCAAGTTTTGTGTTGGAAAGTAAAAACTGTCTCCCCCGGCTTTGCCGGGGGAGACAGTTTTACTTCTGTGAGATTCAGGCCAGCGCGGCGGTGATAATGGCCATGGAGCAGTTCCCGCAAAGCGCTCCGCACTTTGCGGGAACCCTGACCGATTCCCATGCGCGGGCGAACTGAATTCGCTCGCGCAATTCCCGGCCCCCGCCGGGAATTTTCGGCGCATCCGCGCCGCCCCATCTGCGATGGGGCCAGGAGGTCTCCTCCATGGCCCAAAAAAAGAAAAGAGGGACCCGGTCCGGGTCCCTCTCGCGTCAGTCCGTTCAGGCCAGCGCGGCGGTGATGATGGCCATGGAGCAGCCCCGCAAAGTGCACTGCACTTTGCGGGAACCCCGACCGATTCCAATGCTCGGGCGAACTGAATTCGCCCTGCGCAATTCCCGGCCCCCGCCGGGAATTTACGGCGCATCCGCGCCGCCCCATCTGCGATGGGGCCCCGGAGGTCTCCTCCATGGCCGAAAAGAAAAGAGGGACCCGGTCCGGGTCCCTCTCGCGTCAGTCCGTTCAGGCCAGCGCGGCGGTGATGATAGCCATGGAGTAGACCTCCTGGGCGTTGCAGCCCCGGGACAGGTCGTTGATGGGAGCGTTCAGGCCCAGCAGGATGGGGCCGTAGGCCTCGAAGGAGCCCAGGCGCTGGGCGATCTTATAGCCGATGTTGCCGGCGTTGATGTCGGGGAAGATGAAGGTGTTGGCATAGCCGGCCACCTTGGAGCCGGGGCACTTGGTCTGGGCCACCCGGGGGGA